>JAEZEU010000223.1 GCA_023432885.1 Pseudomonadota bacterium
GATGGACTGCCGATCAATGACGCGTATCCGATGATCGTCCGTGCATGTCGGAGCGCCGTCCTTGCCGTGAGGTTACCGTGAATGCGATGGGTCATGCTGGCTTGGCTGTTGCAAGTGCTGCACGACGGGCAAATCAGTTCGGTTGTCGGAATTTAGGTCAAGCCCTGCGGTGAGAAATATTCTGCTTTACAGAATTGTCGATCAATGGTCTAACTCGTCCGTCTCGCGCCACTAAGGGACGTTTCGCGATCGTCACGGAACGTTGGCGTGGGATGCGATGGACGCTGCTGGCGTCAGGCGGGCTTGCTCGCCGGACGAAACGCCCGCAGCGGACGGCGAAGTCGTGTGGTCCCGGCGCCGCGACCGTGGCGTCTATCCCCGCCGGCCCGTGCTGGCGGGGCAACGGTGACAAAAACCGCCGCTCACCGGGGAGAGCACGTATAAGCCGTAAACCATTGCGCGGGGAAAGCCGGGACGTTCTGGCTGTACCTGTAGTTTAACCCGTGTGCTCTTTTACCACCGGACTTTTCGCACACGGGACTGCGGGCGCAGTCGGCGCCCGGCTTTCCCTGCGCCCTCTCGACTGAGAGAGCGACCAAGATTGGCAAGACTCGAGCGAAAACGCGCTGCGAGAATGATCGCGCATGCTTCCACGTCATTACGAGCGAAGCCATCCATCTATCCCCGTGGAGACAGACGGATTGCTTCGTCGCGGAGCCTGTCATCGGGCGCGCGTTCGCCCGACCCGTTGGCTCCTCGCAATGACGAACGAGAAGCCCTCAGTACCGGTAATGATCGCTCTTGTACGGGCCTTCCGGCTTGACGCCGATGTAGTCGGCCTGGTCCTTGCGCAGCTCGGTCAGCTTGACGCCGATCTTGGCGAGGTGCAGGCGCGCCACCTTCTCGTCCAGCGTCTTCGGCAGCACATAGACCTTTTTTTCGTACTTGCCGTCCTTGTTGTTGGCGAACAGCTCGATCTGCGCCAGCGTCTGGTTGGTGAAGGAGGCCGACATCACGAAGGACGGGTGGCCCATGGCGTTGCCGAGGTTCACCAGGCGCCCTTCCGACAGCAGGATGATGCGGTGCTTGTCGGGGAATTCGATCTCGTCGACCTGCGGCTTGATGTTGGTCCATTTCAGATTGCGCAGATGCGCGATCTGGATCTCGTTGTCGAAGTGGCCGATGTTGCAGACGATGGCGCGATCCTTCATCGCCCGCATGTGCTCGATGGTGATGATGTCCTTGTTGCCGGTTGCGGTGACGAAAATGTCGGCCCGCGGCGCGGCGTCTTCCATGGTCACGACCTCATAGCCTTCCATCGCCGCCTGCAGCGCGCAGATAGGATCGACTTCGGAAACCATGACGCGGCAGCCGGCCTGGCGCAGCGAGGCCGCCGAACCCTTGCCGACGTCGCCAAAGCCCGCGACCATCGCGACCTTGCCCGACAGCATTACGTCGGTGCCGCGGCGAATACCATCGACCAGCGACTCGCGGCAGCCATAGAGATTGTCGAACTTCGATTTCGTGACGCTGTCGTTGACGTTGATCGCCGGGAACAGCAGCGTGCCCTTGTTGGCCATCTCATAGAGGCGATGCACACCGGTCGTGGTTTCCTCCGAGACACCCTTGATGTTCTTGGCGATCTCCGCAAACCAGCCCTTCGGCTTCTCCTTCAACAGGCGCTTGATCAGCGCGAAGAAGATTTCCTCTTCCTCCGAACCCGGCTTGTCGAGGAAGGCAGTGTCGCCCTTCTCGGCGCGGTAGCCGGCATGTACCAGCATGGTGGCATCGCCGCCGTCGTCGAGAATCATGTTCGGCGTGCCGCCGCCGTGCCAGTCAAACAGCTTTGCGGTGTAGTCCCAGTACTCGGCAAGCGTCTCGCCCTTCACGGCGAACACGGGAATGCCGGCAGCGGCGATCGCCGCGGCCGCGTGATCCTGCGTCGAATAGATGTTGCAGGAAACCCAGCGGATGTCGGCGCCGAGCGCAGCCAGCGTCTCGATCAGCACCGCGGTCTGGATCGTCATGTGCAGCGAGCCGGCGATGCGAGCGCCCTTCAAGGGCTGCTTCGGGCCGTACTCCTCACGCGTCGCCATCAAGCCGGGCATTTCCGTCTCGGCCAGCGAGATTTCCTTGCGGCCGAACTCGGCGAGCGAGATGTCCTTGACGATGTAATCGGTGAAGGCTGGCTTCTGGGCAGCGGCGGTCATGAGAGGTTCCTGTTGTCTGACTCGTCATTCCGGGGCGCTGCACAGGGGCGAATCCGGAATCTCGAAATGATGGAGAGGGATTCCGGGTTCGCTCGCCCTCGCAAGCGCCCCGGAATGACGCAAGAATTAGACAGCTCGCTTGAGCTGTTCGACCAAGTCGGTCTTCTCCCAGGAGAAGCCCCCTTCATTGTCGGGCGTGCGGCCGAAATGACCGTAGGCCGCCGTGCGGGCGTAAATCGGGCGGTTGAGATCGAGATGGGTGCGGATGCCGCGCGGCGTCAGATCCATAGCCTGCGCCACCGCCTTCTCGAGCTTCTCCTCCGACACTTTACCGGTGCCGTGGGTGTCGATGTAGATCGACAAAGGCCGGGCGACGCCGATCGCGTAGGCGAGTTGCAGCGTGCAGCGGGCGGCAAGGCCGGCGGCGACGACGTTCTTGGCGACGTAACGCGCAGCGTAAGCAGCAGAACGATCGACCTTGGTCGGGTCCTTGCCGGAGAAGGCGCCGCCGCCGTGCGGGGCCGCACCGCCGTAGGTATCGACGATGATCTTGCGGCCGGTGAGTCCGGTGTCGCCGTCCGGGCCGCCAACGTAGAACTTGCCGGTCGGGTTGATGTGCCAGATGGTCTTGCCGTTGATCCACTCCTTCGGCAGCGCCTCGCGGACATAGGGCTCGACAATGTCGCGAACCTGTTTGGAGGTCAGGTCCTCGACCAGGTGCTGGTGAGAAACGACGATCTCGCGGACACCGACCGGCTTGCCGTTTTCGTACTGAACGGTGACCTGGCTCTTGGAATCGGGACCGAGCACCTTCTCCTTGCCGGCGTGCCGGGCCTCGGAGATCAGGCGCAGGATCTTGTGGGCATAGAAAATCGGCGCCGGCATCAAATCCGGCGTTTCGTTGGTGGCGTAACCGAACATGATGCCCTGGTCGCCCGCGCCCTCTTCCTTCTTCTCGCCCGGCTGCAGCGCATCGACGCCCTGCGCAATGTCGGCCGACTGCGGATGCAGCAGGATCTCGATATCGCACTTCTTCCAGTGGAAGCCTTCCTGCTCGTAGCCGATGTCCTTGATGGCCTCGCGCACCACGCTTTCGATCTGGTCATTGGTGACCGATTTGGGACCGCGCGTCTCGCCGGCGATCACCACCTTGTTGGTGGTCGCGAGCGTTTCGCAGGCCGCGCGGATCTGCCAGGGGTCGATGCCCGCTTTCGGCCCTTCCCGGTAGAACAGATCGACGATCTCGTCGGAGATCCGGTCGCAGACCTTGTCCGGATGACCCTCGGAAACGGACTCGCTGGTGAACAGATAGGACGCGCGCATCAAACCCTCTTCTTGGCGCCGGAGTGCCGGCGGCTGTGTTCGTGATGGAGTTTCGGATGTCAGTCTCGACGGCGAGAGATGACGTAGGATTCGTCGTAAAACCAGAGCCCGTTATGCTTGCGCAGAACCTCCCGCGTCGCCTCGAGAGTTCGGCTGTTTTCAGTCATTTCCGCCAACCGGTCGTCTTCAATTTGGGCGACATACACCGCCGCATTCCACGCTGCAAAGGCCGTCGAGGTTCCGATCGCGCCGGTCACCTCGTTGGGCAGCGCTTCCATATCATAACGAAAGATCGAACGGTTATCCGCATAGGCATTAAAGTTAAGGTCGCGCCCAGCCGACCCCAGTTCATATTTTACGGCGCGCAATAGCTCATGCCGGCTCACTGTGAAAGGATTTTCTCCCGGCCAGACCGTCTGGATGATTTCAAGGCCCGGATCGTGCCCGTAGGAGTGGATTCCGATCAGCCGGCCACCGGCCCGCAGTGCCCGGGCCAAAGGAGCAATGATGCGCTTGGCGCGGAAATTCACAGAGGATTTGGCCCGATAGGGCTGGGAGGCGATGACGAGATCGAAATTGGCCTCGGTTCGGCCGGCCCGGGGGATGATCGAATCGAGCAGAAACCGATGGTCCTCCCGGTACAGCACCAGCGCAACGGGCCGTTCATAGATCGGCATGCCCGATTTGGGGCTGACATTGGCCCGCCAGTTTTGCTCCAGAAACGGCCCAAATTCAGCGATTTGCGCCTCGAACTCTCCCGACGAGGCGCCCCGCAGTGCCACCTCGTGCCAGACCATGCCAGCCGCCGCTGCAGGCGTTGCGGGCGCGAGCCAGGGCGCCTCGGCGTAGTACATGTTGGTGAGTACGAAGACCGTCGCCGGGTGCTCGAACAGCCGATCCGGGACCTTGTCCAGCGTCAGGCGGACATCCTCCAGGCTCAGCTCCTTGCCGGCGATGTAGAACGGCATATGCGGAAAGCGGCCGTGCATCGAGCGCAGCACCCGCGCCAGCACGGTGCCATCGCCTACGCCTGCATCGAAGACCCGCAGCGCCGGCGGACGGGGATGGATGCTGGCGAGCTCCAGCGCGACGCGGTCGGCGATGACGCGCTTCTCGCTGCAGGTGTGGACGAACAGCAGGTATTTCTGCCGGTTCTCGAAGAAGCGGAAGTTGCCGCGGGGGTCGCGCTTCTCCGGCACCACCTCGAGCCCGCGCGCCGGCGGCAGGCCGCCGGGCGTGGAGGCCGCGATATAGTTCTCGATACGCTCCAGCGTGTCGGTCGTAATGCGCTTACCCTCCCGCAGCCGGGCCACGAGTTTGCCGTCATTGACAGCCCGGCGACCGAAGGTCGATTCCGCCATATCCGAACGGCGGCAGAATTCAGTGATCTGGGCCAGAAGCTGGTCGTTTTTCATCGGAAGCGCGTTGGGATGCCGGTGGGCAGCGTGATCTCGATGACCTTGTCCTATCACCGTCTGCCCAACCGGCAAACTGTGTCCCGGCCTACCTACTGGTTGAACCCCGATGCTGCAGCGCAACCAGCCGCAAGGCTTTCCTCACCATTCGCGGGACAGCGCAACCAGCTTCGGCCGCTCTGCACCACCGCACCCCACCGGCCGGTCGCAGATCGATGCCTGCAACAAGATCATCGCGCTAAGGGGTTTCACCAGCGAGAAGCGCGCCACGATCCATTTCTGGCGCACGGTCGGCTGGAAAAGAAGGGCAACTATACGCGAGTGAACGGGGATGCCAGCAAAGCGATCGGCCTCGCGCCACCGTGCCCGCCTACAAACCTATTAAGACGAGGGCGTGCGAGAGCGCGCGGCGGCAGACCAAGGAGGCACGAAGTCCGGAGAGGCACGCGAGCTCTTCCGCTGATCCGAAATGGAGCGGCGGGCGCGAGTATCCCGTTTCAGTTTGCAAGCCGTTCAGTCCAGACCAAGTGCTCGAACAACTCGTTACTTGCCCCACACCTCGCTGGCGATCTCTACGGCCAGGCGCAGCTTTGCCCATTGTTCCTCCTCGGAGAGGACGTTGCCCTCTTCGGTCGAAGCAAAGCCGCATTGCGGCGACAGCGCGAGCTGCTCGAGCGGCGCAAACTTTGCCGCTTCGTCGAGCCGGCGCTTGATGTCGTCCTTCTTTTCCAGCTCACCGAACTTCGAAGTGATGACGCCGACCACCACGACCTTGTTGCCGCTGGGCAGGTAGCGAAGCGGCTCGAAGCCGCCCGCGCGGTCGGAATCGTATTCCAGGAAATAGCCGTCGTAATTGGTACCGCCGAGCATGATCTCTGCCACCGGTTCGTAGCCGCCGGAGGAAATCCAGGTCGAACGGAAATTGCCGCGACAGACATGCGTGGTGATGACCATGTCGGCCGGCTTCTCCGCTATGGCGTAGTTGATGATGCGGGCGTAGATCTCCTGCAGGCCGTCAGGGTTGTCGCCGCGCTCACGCGCCTTCTGCAATTCGTCCTGCGAGCAGAGATAGGCCCAGACCGTATCGTCGAACTGAAGATAGCGGCAGCCGGCCTCGTAGAAGGCCTTGACCGCCTTGCGGTAAGTCTTGCCGAGATCGGCATAGAACTCCTCGAGGTCCGGATAGACCTTGTTCGAGATCGACTTGCGGCCGCCCCGGAAATGCAGCACCGCCGGCGACGGGATCGTCATCTTGGGCGTGACATGGGCGATGTCGGCGTGCTTCTTCAAGAACCTGAAATGATCCAGCATCGGATGGTCGTCAGGGAAGTCGAGTTTGCCGATCACGCGCACCGCATCATGCCGGGTCTGCACACCCGCAAACTGAATACCGGTTTCGGGGTGGAACAGCTCACAGCCGGTCAGCTTGGCGAGGAAGTCGAAATGCCACCAGGAGCGGCGGAACTCGCCGTCGGTCGCGAGCTTCAGGCCGACCGAGGCCTGCCGATGCACGACCTTCTCAATCTCCATGTCCTCGATCTTGCGCAGTTCCTCGGGCGTGATTTCGCCCTTCTCCAGCCTCGCGCGGGCTTCCTTGATTTTGGCGGGGCGCAGGAGGCTGCCGACCTCGTCGGCGCGGAAGGGAGGCTTGGTTCGCTGCATGGTCTTGAGCTCCGAGATTCGTCAGTGGCCGGCGGTCCCGCCGGAAACGCCGAGATGACGCTCCAGCGCCGAGGGATCGGCCTTGAGGGCACTGCTCGGCGCATCGTGAACGATGGCGCCGCGCTCCAATATCACAACACGGTCGGCCAGCCCCAGAATCTTTTGCGCATTCTGCTCGACAATGATCGAGCAGATGCCGCCCGCGCGGGTAATGGCGCCGAGCGCCCTCAGCAATTCCTCGACGATGATGGGCGCCAGCCCCTCGGTCGGCTCATCCAAAAGTAGAACCTTTGGGTTGAGCGTAAGGGCCCGGCCGATCGCCAGCATCTGCTGTTCGCCCCCGGAAAGCTGGTTGCCGTAGTTGCTGCGCCGTTCCTTCAGGCGAGGAAACATCTCGTAAACCTTGTCTACCGTCCAAGGCCCCGGTTGCGCCACCGCCGTCATGTTTTCCTCGACGGTGAGCGAGCGGAAGATGTTGCGCTCCTGCGGCACCCAGCCGATCCCGGCCCGCGCCCGCTGGTCTGGCCGCAGCGCAGTAATGTCGCTGCCGCCGAGCGCGAGGCTACCGCCGAAGCGGCGGGTGATGCCGACAATGGAATTGATCAGCGTGGTCTTGCCGGTGCCGTTGCGGCCGAGCAGCGCCAGCACCTGGCTCTCCGGCAGGCTGAGCGACATGCCGGGCAGCACCACCGCCTCTCCATAGCCGGCCCGCAGGTTGTCGATTGCAAGCAGTTCAGGCATCAGCGCCCTCGCCGAGATAGACCGCCCTCACCTGCGGGTCGCGCGCCACCGCCTGCGGCGGCCCCTCCACCAGCATGGCGCCGTTGACCAGCACCGAGATGCGATCGGCAAAGGAGAACACGAGGTCCATATCATGCTCGATCAGGAGCACCGTGACGTCGCGCGGCAGCGCAGCGACGGCGGCAAGGATGTCGTGCCGCTCGCTTTCGGGCACGCCGGCGGCGGGCTCGTCCAGCAGCAGCACGCGGGGCCTTGCGGCGATGGCGACCGCGATCTCCAAAAGCCGCTGCTTGCCGTAGGGCAGCGTGGCGGTCAGTTCGTTCATGACGTCGAGCAGGTGAAAGCGGGAGAGGATGTCGGCGAGCTCTTCGTTGACGTCGCTGCGCGTTCCCATACGCCGCCACCAGTCGCCGCCGCGGCCGAGCCGTTCGGATACTGCAAGCCCGATCGTCTCCAGCGGAGTCAGGTCGGCATAGAGCTGGTTGATTTGAAAGGTGCGCGACAGGCCGCGCAGCACGCGCTTGTGCACGGCAAGATCTGTGATGTCCTGGCCCTCGAGCAGGATGCGGCCGGAATCCGGCTGCAGAACGCCGGTGAGCAGATTGATTACGGTGGTCTTGCCGGCGCCGTTCGGGCCGATCAGCGCGTGGCGAGCGCCCCGCTCCACCCGGAGCGAGAGGTCGCGCGTGACCTTCAGTCCGCCGAACGACTTTTGCAGATCTTTCGTCTCTAGCGCCACCGTCATGATGCCTCGCCCTCCGGCACGGCGACGGCTACCTTGCGGCCGGTGATCTTCCGGATGACGAAGTTAGGCAGCCACAACACCCAGCGATGGATGCGCGCGCGGCCGACCATCACGATGACCACAAGCACGAGACCGATCCAGAACAGCCAGTATTGCGGCGTAATCGCCTGGAACAGTTCCTGCAGTATCTTGAAGAGAACGGCCCCGATCAGCCCGCCATAGAGATAGCCGGTGCCGCCGATGACGAGCACCAGCATCAGGTCGGCAGAACGCTCGAACGAGAACACGTCAAGCGAGGCCAGTGCCGTAGTCTGGGTGAACAGCGCGCCTGCGATGCCGGCATAGAACGCCGCCAGCGTGTAGATTGCGACCAGCCGGCGGTTGACGGGAATTCCGATCGCCGAAGCGCGCAGGGGATTGTTCTTGATCGCACGCAGCGACAAGCCGAACGGCGAGTGCACGACGCGCCGTGCCAGCAGGAACAGCAGGAACAGTACGATAAGGCTGTACCAGAATCCGGTCTTGCCGAACATGTCGAAGGCGAACAGACCGAGGATGGGCTGCATCTCGATGCCCTGCAGCCCATCGGTGCCGCCGGTGATATTGGAGAAGCGCTCAGCAAGCGCTTCCAGGAGCAGCGCGATGCCCAGCGTCACCATCAGCCGCGTCAGGTCGACACCGCGTATTACGAGGAAGCTGGTGAAGAAACCGAGCACCATGGCCACGAGGCCCGCCACGAGCAGCGCAAGCACCGGCTCGGCGATGATCCCATGAAGGGCAAGAAGCCCTGCCGAATACGCGCCGACGCCGAAGAAGGCGGCGTGCCCGAGCGAGACGATACCGGCATAGCCGAGAATCAGGTCGAGCGAGAGCGTGAACAGCGCCAGCCGCAGGATGTCCGTCATAATCAGATAGCGCGACGGGAACAGGAACGGACAGGCCAGCACCAGCACCCAGAAGACGACCTCGCTGACACGCCAGCGGCTGGAGGCCATCGCGGAGGTCGCAACGTCGTTCGCCGCGCTCATCGCATCACCGCGCAGCACTACGGCCGAACAGGCCATTGGGACGCCAGATCAGGATCGCGATCATGATGGTGTAGATCACGAAGGGTCCCATCTTGGGCACGTAATACTTGCCGGCGACGTCGCCGATGCCGAGCAGGAGCGATGCGAGGAACGGCCCGGTGATGCTGGAGGAGCCGCCGACGGTCACCACGATCAGGAAGTAGATCATGAATTTCAGCGGAAAATAAGGATCGAGCCCGAGGATCTCCGCGCTCAATGCGCCGCCGAGACCGGCAAGGCCGCAGCCGAACGCGAAGGTAAAGGCGAACACCTGCGGTACATTGATGCCGAGCCCGATCGCCGCGCGCGGATCGTCGACCGCAGCGCGCAGCCGGCTGCCGAAGCGCGTGCGTGAGAGGATCAGTTGCAGCGCGGCCGTCAGCAGCCCGCAGATCGCGATGATCATCAGACGGTAACGGCCGATCCCGACGCCGAACAGGTCGAACTGCCCTTCCAGTGCGGACGGAAGCTTGATGAAGATGCGCGACGACCCCATGATGTAATCGACCGCGGCCACCGACATGAACACCAGGCCGACCGAGAACAGCACCTGGTCGAGATGGCTGCGGGTGTAGAGATGGCGATATAGCGTGCGCTCCAGCGCAGCCCCGATCGCGGCGCTGGCGACGAAGGCGAGCGGAAGCGCGGCAAAAAACGGCCAGCCCTGGTTGTTGACCAGCACGGCACAGATATAGCCACCCGCCATGGCGAAGGCGCCGTGCGCGAGATTAACGAAGTTCATCAACCCGAGCGTCACCGCCAACCCGCAGGCGAGCACGAACAGCAGCATGCCGTAAGCGACGCCGTCGAACAGGATGGTGAATACGGTGGTCATGAAGTCAGCTTGGCCAGCGCAGATAGCGACAGGAATTTAGTAGCCGTTATGGCCGGGCTTGTCCCGGCCATCCATGTCTTTCCTCGCAACATCGCCGTCGGAGGGCGTAGATACCCCGGACACTTGAACGAAGACGCGCTTCGCGCTTATGCCCACGCAAGACGAGTTAAGAAACCGAGGCAAGCGGCCCACGATGTGCAATTGCCCATCGGCGGCGACGCGCTTTCGCGCCTCACTTCTTGGTCTTGCCGGAATCCTTCACCGCCTCGAACGTCGCGAACTCCACATTGTAGAGTTCGCCATCCACCTTCTCGACCTTGCGGATATAGATGTTCTGCACGATGTCACGCGTCTCCGGATCGATCGAGATCGGGCCGCGCGGGCTTTCCCACTTCATGCCCTTCATGGCCTCGACCAGCGCATCGCCATCGGTCTTGCCGCCGGTCTTCTTCAGCGCCTCGTAGATCAGGTGGATGCCGTCATAGCCGCCCACCGCCATGAAGCCCGGACGGTTGTTGAAGGCCTTCTTGTAGGCGGCGACGAATTCCTTGTTCATCGCCGACGGATGCGCCGCGGAATAGAGGTGCGCCGTGACCGCGCCGAGCGCGGCGTCGCCCATGTTATTGAGCAGGTCATCGTCCATCACGTCACCGGGGCCGATCACCTTGATGCCGCTCTTGTCGAGGCCGCGCTCGGCATACTGCTTCATGAAATTGCCGCCCTGACCCGCCGGCACGAATACGAACATGGCGTCCGGCTTGGAATCCTTCATGCGCTGCAGGAACGGCGCGAAGTCGGGATTGGCAAGCGGCACCTTGACTTCCTCGACGATCTCGCCGCCGCCGGCGGTAAAGTTCTGCTTGAAGAAGTTCAGCGCGTCGTTGCCCGGCGCATAGTCGGAGGTGAGCGTCGCGACCTTCTTGATGCCGTTCTTGGCGGCCCAGTCGCCGATGATGGTAGAGGATTGCGCAAGCGTGAAGCTGGTACGCACGATATAGGGAGAACGCTCGGTGATGATCGAAGTGCCCGCCGCCATCACGATCTCGGGGATCTTCGCCTGCGTGGCCAGGGGCGCGGCAGCGAGCGCGGCCGGCGTGACGCCGAAGCCCGCGATGACGTTGACCTTGTCGTTGACGATCAGTTCCTGCGCGATCCGCTTTGTGTTGTCGGGAACGGCGCCGTCGTCCTTCAGGATGACCTCGATCTTCTTGCCGGCGACGGTATCGCCCTTCTGCTGCATGTAGAGCTTGATGGCGTTGTCGATCTGCTTGCCGGTCGAGGCCTGGCCGCCCGTCATCGGCACGATGAGACCAATCTTGAAGGTGTCCTGGGCGCAGGCAGGAACGCTGAACAGCGCGGCCAGACTGAATGCGCCGGCAAGCGCGGCGCGGCGGGACCATGTCGATGTGCGCACTTCTTTCCTCCTCCATTGCCTTCGTGGGACCGCCTGACGCGGTTCTTCACGCCTTTTCCAAGCAACCATGTTATTTGTACTATTGTACAAATCACCAAAACCGGTCAACAGCAAAAGATTGCCGCGCTCCGGGCAGAACGGCTGCAAAAGCAATGACTTGAGACGAGCCCGCCGATCTCATGTCGTGGCCTTCAATGCGTCACTCTTCCGCGCCATGCATCGCGGTGAGACCGTCTCAAAGCCGCCGCTAAGAACTCAACGACCGCCCTAGCTTCATTTGGCCGCTGTTCGGTGGTTTATACAGCTTCATCGGTCCCCCGCAACTTCGAGCGCAAACCAACAAGATGCCACCTCGCCTCCGCCAGGCCCTGTTGACGATCGCCATCGTGACCCAAGCGGGCGGCCTTGCCGGTTGTGGAACAATCAACGAGCGGGTTGCCGCCGGTGTAAGCGATGCTATCCCGGCCTGGGCGGGCGGTTTGCCTGCGGACGCACCGCCGCGGCCGGGTACCGCGAGATATGATGAGTACATGAAAGAGCGGGAGCGGAGGCGGTTGTTGCCGGCATCAGAGCGGGATGCAACGCCGAAGAGCGATGAAGCGGGGCCAGAGCAAGGCCGGCACGAAGTTCGCTAGCAATAGCTGCCCCAAAAGTTCTATCGGCCGCAATTCACATCAGGTATCTGCATAGCGCTCCAGCGCCGGCACGATCGGCAAGAGAAAAGTTCTGAGCTAAGGACCATCGAAAAGTGCAGGCAGAACGACAACCGACCAGTAGCCTTGTGATAGGCGGCAGCGGTCTCGTCGGTGGATATATTGTCGACCATCTCGTGAAGAACGGCCAGCGCCCGATCGCACTGTCACGTTCCGCACGAAATGATGCTGTCGCGGAATGGCATTGCGGCGATCTGCAACATGCAGAAGCGCTGAAATTCCCGCCGATCACAACAATTTTCTGCACTGCAGACGCCACCTTGTTGGCGCAAGCCCTGCCCCATCTGATGCAGCCGGCGCTGAAGCGCCTAGTGGCGTTCAGCTCCACCAGCGTGCTGACGAAGCAGGACACCGAAGTGGCAGCCGAGCGCGCCCTCATCCAGCGACTGTTGGCAGCCGAGAGGCAGATTGCAACCATCTGCGAGCAGCACGGGATCGGCTGGACCATCTTGCGGCCGACGCTGATCTACGCTGAGGGCCGCGACACCAACATCACACCGCTGTCACGGCTGATCCGAAGGTTCCGATTCATGCCGCTGGTTGGCGGCGGCCCCGGCCTGCGTCAGCCAGTCCATGCCGAGGATCTGGCCATCGCTGCCGTCACCGCTGCGCAAAGCGCCGCCGTGATCAACCGCTTCTACTCCCTGCCGGGTCCCGAGACCATGACCTACCGGGAAATGATAGGGCGGGTGTTCGACGGCTTGTCCCTGCCGAGACGCTTCGTATCGGTGCCGCCTTGGCTGTGGCGGGCCACTTTCGCGGCCATCAACCCGCTGTATCCGGACGCCAACGTCGCCATGGGGATCCGCATGATGAAGGACATGACCTTCGATTCCACGCCCGCGAGGCAGGACCTGGGCTGGAGCCCGCGAGGCTTCCGGCCGGTCTTCGGTACAAGCGCGAAATGAGCGGCTGAATCAGCCCATGAGCTCGACGGTCGCCGTCCAAAATCAATCCCGGCGCGCTCGCCCCTCGCGTGAAGTCACAATCCGCTCCGCGGCCGCGAGAGGCGAAAACATCGCCCGCCCCAGCATCCTGCCGCGCTCGGACATCGACCGGCGCAGGCCATCGTCATCTGCAAGCTGTTCGGCCAGACGAGCCAGCTCGGCGACCGAAGTGCCGACATAGACTTTGCCGACCTCGTTCTCCTCAATCAGATGCTGCAGGTCCGTGCCGGCGTTGACGCGGGCCAGAACCGGCAGCCCATAGTGCATGTAGGAAACGAACTTTCCGGGAATGTTGTGAGTCCGGTGGTCCGGATGAAGCGCGACCATCCCAACCTGGCATTGTTGAAGCAGGCCGGGTATCTCCAGCGAATCGATCTCGTCGAAGAACAGCACGTTGTCGAGTTCGCGCGAGGTCTTCTCCGCCTGCAATCTGGCGAACTCCGAACCGCGCCCGACGAACAGAAAGCCGATATCGTCACGGTGACGCAGCGCGCCGATCAGCTCCATGAAGATATCCATGCCCTGGGCCACGCCCATATTGCCGATGTAGACGAAGATCTTCCGGCCGGCGAGCGTGGTCTTCCCGACAGCGATGCTGCAGGCCCCGGGCGGCGTTGCAGTGAGCCAATTGTGCAGCACCTCCACGCGGCGGCGCGGCGGCCTTTCCCATCCGGCTAGATAGGCGAGATTGGACGGGGTTTGGACCCCGATCACGTCGGCCATCGAATACTGGAAACCGGCGATCGCCTTGAAGAAAAAATAGACCGGCCCTCTTCGCATCAGGCCGAGGTCGACTGCCCATTCGGGAAAGAGGTCGCGCAGGATCAGATAGCGCCACGCCTTCGACCTGCGATGCATCGCCACGATCAGCGGGCCGAAGAAGATCGGTGGCGAGTACCATACAAGGAAGTCCCACGGCGCCGCCGCGAACGGGCTCTTGCGGATGTTGCGATACATCGCAAACGGCAGCCATATCTCGGCTAGCGCCCGACGCACCATGGATGGGGACCGCGTCGCGGGTGCACCGACCCGCAGCACCTCGACACCGTCGAGCCGGTCTATCTCCCACCGCTTGCCCGACAATTGCGAAGGCACGATCACGACCGGACGATGCCCGAGGGCCGTGAACTGCTGCGCGAGATCGCGAAGCTGAACCGCTGCGGACGTTCGCAGCGGCGGATAGTCGCTCGAGATCAGGGCGATCAGCATGCTCAGAAGAAGTTGGTGATCTTGGTCCGGATTGCATTCACGACCACGGCCGAAGGCGAGTAGTCCTCCTCGAATTCGTAGCGCGCACTCCAGGGCAGGCTGACGGCGAGCGTCACCGCCTCGACGATGTTCTCCGCCTCCATGCCGGAGACGATGGTGGCGCCACTCTCCAGCGTTTCCATGCGTTCGGTCGCCATGCGCAGGCTGACATTCGGTACCTTGTAGAAGAGCCCCTCCTCCGCTGCGGTTCCGGAATCCGACAGCACGCAATACGACTGCTTGAGCAGCTGGTTGAAGTCGTAAAAGCCCAGCGGCGGCATGATCCGGATATTCGGCGGCACCGTGATGTTCTTGAACTTGCTGGTGGTGCGCGGATGCATCGGGAAGATGATCTCGCGCTTCAGCCGCTGATTGAGGATGCCAAGCGCCTGGAAGATGTTAGCGAGATTCTGGGGATCGTCGACATTCTCGCTGCGGTGCGCCGTCACCAGGACGTAATTCTTCGGCTCGAGCTGGAGCCGCTTCAGGATGTCGCTGCGCTCGATCTCGGGGGCGAACGCGCGCATCGCCTCGAAGGTGGTGTTGCCGGTCACGATGATCTTGGAGGGATGGATGCCCTCGCGCAGCAGGTTCTCGCGGTGATACTGGTTGTAAGGCAGCAGGATGTTGCTGATGTGGTCGATCAGGATACGGTTGCGCTGCTCCGGCATGCGGCGATCCCAGGCGCGCAGGCCCGCTTCCATGTGGAATATCTTGATGCCGCGGTGCGCGGCCGGCAGCACGCTGAGGCCGCTGTAGGTGTCCCCGAGGATCAGAAGCGCATCCGGCTTCTCCTTCTCCATCAGAGCATCCGACTTGCGGATAACATCGGCAACCTCGGGCCCGTAGCCGGAAGTATCGATGTCGAGCTCATAATCGGGCTTGCGCAGCCTCAGGTCCTTGAAGAAGAAGTCGCGCAGCTCCGGCGTGAAATTCTGGCCGGTGTGAACCATGATGTGCTCGAAATTGAGCTCGTCGAGCTTCTTGAGCGTCGCCCACATCTTGATCATTTCGGGACGCGTTCCGAAAATCGACATCACTTTCATTAGTGTGTTCCGTGCTGGCTATGTTGAACGGCAAGTCCTGAAAATGCGCTATCAGTTCCCAGGCGGCGGGAAAATCGAAACCTTGGGCAACGGCAGGATCATCTTGCCGCCACCTGCGAGGTAGCCGGCATTCCGCCTGCGGATTTCCTCGAAGAAGCTCCAGGCGAAGATGAGGAGGTAGTCCGGCGGATTGCCGTGCTGCAGGACCGCGCTCGGAAAGATCAGGAAATGCGATTTCGGCGTGCAGTAGCCTGCCTTGGCCGGCGCATCATCGATCATGTACTCCAGATGCGTGTGATTGATCCCGCAATACTGGATCATGGTATTGGCCCGGCCCGAGGCGCCGTAGCCCGCGATCCGCTTGCCCTCGCCGCGCAGCCGGTTCAGGAGCAAGATCAGTTCGCTTCGGTGAGCCGCGACCGTCTCGGAGAATTTCTGGAACGTCTCGTAGCGGTCGAAGCCGCGCTGCCGTTCTGTCGCCTCGAGCGCCTTCACCGCCGGCGATACCGAGGCCGCGTGCCTGGAGCCCCTCTTGCAGGCATAGAAACGGATCGATCCGGCATGGATCGGGATCGGCTTGATGTCGAAGACCATCATGCCGTGCCGTGCCAGATGATTGATGGCCGAGAGCAGCGAGTAATAATACAGGTGCTCGTGGTAGATCATGTCGTACTGCAGCTCGTCGATCACCTTGCCAAGATAGTGCACCTCGAAGGCGAAAACGCCGTCCTCATGCAGCGCCGCGGCCACCGCCCGCGTCGTGCCCTGGATGTCGGGGATGTGGGCATAGACGTTGTTGGCCATGATGAGATCGACCTTGCCGTGCTCCGCCACGACGCGTCGGGCAACATCTTCCGTGAAATAGTCGTTGACCACTGTGATGCGGGGATCGTCGATGGTGGCGACCACGTTGGAGGCGGGATCGACGCCGATCACGGTGCGGATGCCCTGGTCGGCCAGCGGACGCAGCAGCACGCCGTCATTGCAGCCGAATTCGAGCACGGTCGCGCGGCCCGGATCGAGGAAGCGCCGCGTTACCTCTCCCGCATATTCCCTGAAGTGATCGCGCAAGGTGCCGATCGAGGAAGAGAAGTAGAAATAATCCTTGAACATCACGTCGGCCGGCACCTTGTCGGTCACCTGCACCGCGTAGCAATCGTGGCAGAAATGCAAGCGCATCGGGAACGTCCGCTCGGCGGCGAACTGCTCGGGCTTGAGAAACGCGCCGGCGAGTCCGACCTCTCCGAAGTCCATGACCAGGCCCAGCCTGCTGCTGTCGCAGAAAGCACACACCGGGTGGTCCGCAACGGGCGCGTTCATCTGATGTCGTTTCCCTGTTCCAACCGTCGGGTGATGGCGCGATGCCATCAGATTTCGGCGATCTCGCCATCCCGGCCCCGCAAGTGGCGCTGGATGAAGTCGAGCTTGAGCAGGAGTTCCTTCACCTGGGGTACGCTCAGGCGCTCCGTATTGTGCGAAGTATAGTCGTCGAGCTTCGATATCTCTCGCTGCCCGTGAGTGAAGTACATCGCGTAGTTGAGGTCGCGATTGTCGGCCGGAATGCGATAGTAACGCGACATGTCTTCGACCCTGGCCATCTCCTCGCGCGACACCAGCGACTCGTAGAGCTTCTCGCCGTGCCGCGTACCGACGATCTGGACCGGGTTCTCGGCGTTGAATATCTCCTTCAGGGCCTGCACGAGGTCGCCGATTGTCGCGGCCGGCGCCTTCTGCACGAAGATATCGCCTTGTCGTCCATAGCCGTAGGCATGCAGCACCAACTCAACGGAGTCATCGAGGGACATCAGGAAACGCGTCATGTTCGGGTCGGTGACGGTGAGCGGCTTGCCGGCCTTGATCTGCGAGACGAACAGCGGGATCACCGAGCCGCGCGAGACCATGACGTTGCCGTATCGCGTGGCGCAGAGCATCGTCTCGGTCGATGACAAATTGCGCGATTTGGCCACCATCGCCTTTTCCATCAGCGCCTTGGTCTGGCCCATGGCGTTGATCGGATAGACCGCCTTGTCGGTCGAGAGAACCACGACCTTCTCGACATTGTTGGCAATCGCCGCGCTCATCACGTTTTCGGTGCCGAGAATGTTGGTGCGCACGGCCTCCAGCGGATAGAATTCGCAGGACGGAACTTGTTTGAGCGCCGCCGCATGGAAAACGTAATGCGCGCCCTTGAGCGCCTGGTGGATGCTGTCATAGCCACGGACGTCGCCGATATAGAATTTGAGCTTGGCGTTGTTGAACGCCGTGCGCATCTCCTCCTGCTTCTTCTCGTCGCGGCTGAAGATGCGGATTTCGGCGACGTCGGTCGACAGAAAGCCTTTCAGGATGTGCTGCCCGAACGATCCCGTGCCGCCGGTGATCGTCACGACCTTGTCCTTGAACATTACGGCCCCACTGACCCAAATTTGTCGCGATACATCACCTCGACCAGTTCCGGCCACTCCGGGGCGACGTAGCCGGTAGCCCGCGCGAACCGGTCTGCAACGAGCGAGCGATCGGGATTGTCCCGGTCGTCCGCGATCAGCTCGATGGCCTTGCCATAGCGCTTGGCCACCAGCTGCAGCAAGTCGAACTTCGAAATCGGCTTCGTCGCCAGATGGTAGATGCCCGACAGTTCCGGCCGCGGCAGCACGACGTCCCTGACCACATCGGCCAGCACAATTGTCGGAAATCCCGAAAAGATCGCCTTGGTGTAGCAACGGCATTGTTCCCGCTGCGCGAGAAACCACTCTAGCAGGCCGCTTCCGGATTGCAATTCATGGCCGATAATCGAGGTGCGTAGCGTGACGGCATGCGGCTCGGCGATCTCGCCGAGCAGCTTGGAGACGCCGTAAACGTCGTCCGCATCGGGCACGTCGTCCTCGCTGTAGGATCCGCGCCTGCCCGAAAACACGCCGTCCGAACTGATCTGCACGAGCCGGGCGCCGGCGCGGCGACACAGATGGGACAGGCGCTGCGGCAGCACGGAATAGACCTGGATCGAGCGCATCGGATCGGCCGGTGCAGGCCTGCCGACGGCGATGCAGTTGATGACGACGTCGGGCGCGGCCGTATCGAGCAGACGGGCGAGAACAGCGGGATCCTCCGCATTGCCGATGACGGCAAGGCGCGCGGCGTATTCGGGCGAGAACAGCGCGCGCGCCTCCTCGCGGCGGATCGATCCGGTGACATGCGCCCCCGCAAGCTCCGACATCGAGCGGAACATCGCGTTGCCGAGCAGTCCCGTGGCGCCGAGCACGAGAATTTTCACTGAGCTCCCCGTTCGCAAGCGCCCATCAGGCAACCTGCGTCATGGTCTGCAACAATGCATCGCGCTCCTGGATGGTGGGATAGTTGACCAGCACGGCGCGATAGACGCCCTTGAACACGAACAGGCTGCCGGCGGCAGCGCCGATCACGCCGAAATTCCGGATCAGCTCCCCGACATGGGAGAGCGAACCGGCGCCGCCGAGGATCGTGACCGGCACCCGTGCGGCGGCATTGATCTGCCGCGCTATTTCGAGATCGTAACCTTTCATCTGGCCATCGCGCTCGATCGCGTTGACCACGATCTCGCCGGCCCCGTATTTCTCGGCCTCGGCCGCCGCCTCCAGCATCGATCGTCCGGTGTTGACGGTCCCGTTGTTGGTCCAGACATCGTAAACCGCGCTGCGCGGCCGCGGCCTGACGTCGAGCACGACCACGATGCTCTGGGCGCCGACCGCCTCGGCGGCCTCCGCTATCAGGCGCGGGTTGCCGATCGCGGCGGAGCTGATCGCGACCTTCTCGACGCCGAGCCCGATAATGGTCTTGACCTGCTCGACCGTCTTGACGCCGCCGCCGTAGCACAGCGGCATACGCGACTCGTAGGCGAGGTTTTCGATCATCCGGTAGTCGGGCGCCTGCCGGCGCGCGGTGGCGTCGATGTCGTACACGGCGAGCTCGTCCACCGCCTTCTCGTTGAAGATCCGCACGACGTTGATGGGATCGCCAACATATTTCGGGTTGGAGAATCCGACGGTCTTGACCAGTCCCTTGTCGTGGACGAGCAGACTTGGAATGATGCGCGGTCGCAGCACGGTTCAAAGCTCGGCGAAGTTCTTCAGGAGACGAACGC
>JAEZEU010000240.1 GCA_023432885.1 Pseudomonadota bacterium
CACCGGCGGGGTCTATTTCGGCGAGCCGAAGACGATCACCGATCTCGGCAACGGCCAGAAGCGCGCCATCGACACCCAGGTCTACGATACCTACGAGATCGAGCGCATCGGCCGTGTCGCCTTTGACCTGGCGCGCAAGAGCCGCAACAAGGTCACCTCGATGGAAAAGCGCAACGTCATGAAGTCTGGCGTGCTCTGGAACGAGGTGATGACGCAGTTGCACGCGCGCGAATACAAGGACGTCACGCTGGAGCATCAGCTCGCCGATTCCGGCGGCATGATGCTGGTGAAGGCGCCGAAGCAGTTCGACGTGATCGTCACCGATAATCTGTTCGGCGACATGCTCTCAGACATCGCAGCAATGCTGACCGGCTCGCTCGGCATGCTGCCGTCCGCCTCGCTGGGTGAGATCGATGCCAAGACCAGAAAGCGCCGTTCGCTGTTCGAGCCGGTGCACGGTTCGGCGCCCGACATCGCCGGCAAGGGCCTTGCCAACCCGATCGCCATGATCGCCTCGTTCGGGATGGCGCTGCGCTATTCCTTTGATATGGGCGCGCTCGCCGACAAGGTGGACCAGGCTATCGCCGCCGTGCTTGCCAGCGGCCTGCGCACGGCGGATATCGCGTCGGAAGGCACGACTCCGGCCAGCACCTCGCAGATGGGCGAGGCTATCCTGAAGGAACTGGAGAAGCTGCACTGACCATAAAAATGCCCGGCGCAAGGCCGGGCTTTTTTTACGCAGCGGGTGAAATTCAATACAGCGGAAATTGAGTTGGGAAGCCGCCGAGATCGGATGGCGGATTGAGCGGCTGGCGAACGATCGGCCGGTTGTTGTTCTCCTGTGCGAAGTCCGGGTAGCCGTACGGCGACGGAAACGCGTAGTCCAGGAACTTGCGGTCGCCGGGCAGCACCTCGGTGCCGGCATCGAGCCATGAGCGCGTTGTGATGTAGACACGTGTGTTGGGGCCCTGCTGGATGACCCGGTTAGGTCCGTTCGAACCATAATAGACACGGCCGTTCTTGTCGTATTGCAGCCGGGTCTGCTGCGCGGACGCCGGCAGCACGCCGATCGCGAGGACGGCGATTGCCGTAAACAGCACTGGAATCTTCGGGGTCATACGCGTCCTCGTCATTGCACCCGTGGGAAACTCGCACGTGCGCGTGTCCAATTCGGGGCATTCTAGCCCGGGGCGCCGGGCTCCCACTAGGTCAATTGGGCCACACCCGGGACAGATAATACGTAATACGCGCATCGCGATAAAAGTTGCATGAAAACCAGCGGCTTGGTGCGGCGCCACTCAGATCGCGCCGCGCAAGTCCGGCTTGTCGGAGCCCGTTACCCAATCGGTGTGGCAGTCGGCGCGCTTCATCTCGGCGCGGACGAACAATTCAGCGAGACTGGCGTCGTTGCCGGTGGAAATCAGGCTCAACCGGTTGAGCATGCAGGCGATCGCGGCGCCTCGGGCAGGAACGGTCTCGCCCTGGCAGACGAATCCTGAGATGCGCAAGACTGGCTGCTCGATGGTCTTGAGGAAGCCGAGGCAGCCATCGCCGCCGGTCTGGCGGACCAGGGTCACGGGGCCGAACTTGCTGTCGATCATGCCGGTCGCTTCCGTCACGGCCAAAGGCTCGAATTGCTCGCCCGGGCGGTAGATCTCGAGCTCCGCAACCGTGTGCCCGTTCTCCATGTTCCAGCGCAGCACGTCCTTGCGGCCGCCCTCGGGATGCCGGAAGATCTCATAAGATTTTGTTCTGTAAGACAAATCGTACTGATTACTGGCGAAGGCCGGAATCGGGCGGGCCGTCGCGATCCAGTCCGGCCGCGCCGGGGCATCGGCTTGCATTTCCGTCAGCTGATCCCAGAGATAGACGCCGAGGATGAACAGTAGTGCCAGCGCGAAGAGATAGGCGGTCAGCCGGGCCAGAGTGGCGCAGATTTCGTCCGCGATGCCCTTCAGCACGGGACCAATGCCGCCGGTATGATGATGGGCGCCCGGAACCGCCTGAGATCGCTGCATCAAATGCCCGAAAGAAACGTCTAGCGTTGTGTTAGGGGCGTTTCTCGCATAGAAGCGCTGCCTCTTCCCTTATCGGCCGCAGACGAAGGGAAGGCATTTTTCTTCGGAGAGTGAACGATGGGTTACAAGGTCGCAGTGGTCGGCGCCACCGGCAATGTCGGGCGCGAGATGCTCAATATCCTGGATGAGCGGAAATTCCCTGCCGACGAGGTCGTCGCCCTCGCCTCGCGCCGCAGCGTCGGCGTCGAGGTCTCCTATGGGGACCGTACGCTCAAGGTGAAAGCGCTCGAGCATTTCGACTTCTCCGACGTCGACATTGCGCTGATGTCGGCGGGCGGCTCCGTGTCGAAGGAATGGTCGCCGAAGATCGGCGCCGCCGGCACGGTCGTGATCGACAATTCCTCGGCGTGGCGCATGGATCCTGACGTGCCGCTGATCGTGCCGGAGGTGAATGCCGATGCAGCCGTCGGCTTCACCAAAAAGAACATCATCGCCAACCCGAACTGCTCGACCGCGCAGCTCGTGGTCGCGCTGAAGCCGCTGCATGACAAGGCGACCATCAAGCGCGTCGTGGTTTCGACCTATCAGTCGGTGTCTGGCGCCGGCAAGGACGCGATGGACGAACTGTTCTCGCAGACCAAGGCCGTCTACACCAATGACGAACTGGTCAACAAGAAATTCCCCAAGCGCATCGCGTTCAACGTCATCCCCCACATCGACGTCTTCATGGAGGACGGCTACACCAAGGAAGAGTGGAAGATGATGGCGGAGACGAAGAAGATCCTTGATCCCAAGATCAAGCTGTCCGCCACCTGCGTGCGCGTGCCTGTCTTCGTCGGCCACTCCGAGGCCGTCAACATCGAGTTCGAGAATCCGATCACGGCGGACGAGGCGCGCGACATCCTGCGCAAGGCGCCAGGCTGTCTCGTGATCGACAAGCAGGAATCGGGCGGCTACGTCACGCCATATGAGGCCGCCGGCGAGGACGCAACCTATATCAGCCGCATCCGCGAGGACGCGACGGTCGAGAACGGCCTTGCGTTGTGGTGTGTCTCGGACAACCTGCGCAAGGGCGCCGCGCTGAATGCCATCCAGATCGCCGAAGTCCTGATCAATCGCAAGCTGATCAGCGCCAAGAAGAAGGCGGCATAAGGCGGGGGGCCGGAGAGTCGCAGATGACCGAGCAGCCGGCGCCCGTCTATCAGCCGAGCCCGACAGCCAAACGCATCGAGCGCGGCCTCGAAGGCGCGATTTTCAACAGCCGCTGGCTGATGGCGCCGTTCTATTTCGGCCTTGTCATCAGCCTTGCCGTGTTGCTGCTGAAGTTTTGCATGGTGCTCTACGAGTTCATCGTGCATGCACCAGGCTCCAAGGAAAGCGACATCATCCTCGGCGTGCTTTCGCTGATCGATATCTGCTTGACGGGCAATCTCATCCTGATCGTGGTGTTCTCGGGCTACGAGAACTTCGTCTCCAAGATCGATCCCGGAGGCCATCCGGACTGGCCGGACTGGATGACGAAGATTCATTTCGGCGGGCTGAAGCAAAAGCTGCTCGCCTCGATCGTGGCGATCTCCGCGATCCAGGTGCTGAAGGCCTTCATGAACATCGACACCAATTTCGATCCCAACAAGCTCGCCTGGCTGGTCGGCGTGCACCTGGTGTTCGTGTTCTCGGCGTTTATGCTGGCGATCGGCGACCGTTTCGGCGGCGGCGATCATGGAGGCGAATAGCGACTTGCGAATGGCGAATGGAAGCCGCCTTTCATTCGCCCGCTATTCGGGCACGAATTCCCGCGCGCTTCTGAATTCCTTGGCTTCCTGATCGAGCACGAACAGCGAACCCTCGGCAACTCCGAAATAGGCGCCGTGCAGATCCATCTCGCCCTTCTCCACGCGATCGCGCACGAAGGGAAAGGTCAGCAGGTTTTCCAGACTGCGAAACACGGCAGCCTTTTCGATACGCACGGTGAAATCGTGCATCGTCTCGTGGTCGCGCTGCTCGACGATCTCGCCCGGCTTGATAAACATTGCCATCCACTTGCCGATGAAATCGCCGGGCGACAGCGGCTTGATCTTGTCGATGAAGGCGCGGATGCCGCCGCACTGGGCGTGGCCGAGCACGACGATGTGCTTCACCTGAAGCACGTTGACCGCATATTCCAGCGCGGCAGATACGCCATGGGCGCTGCTGTCGGGCTGGTACGTGGGCACCAGATTGGCAACGTTACGCACCACGAACAACTCGCCCGGCCCGGCGTCGAAAATCACTTCCGGCGAGACACGGGAGTCGCAGCAGCCGACCACCATCACCGCCGGTGACTGGCCGCGCTCCGACAGTTCGCGGTAGCGCGACTGTTCGGTCGGGAGCCGCTGCCTCGTAAAGGTCCGGTAGCCGTCGAGGAGATGTTGTGGGAAGGGTGCCATGCTCCCTGCCTAACCATATGCTGGCCACGGGAACAAGGCTTTCGGGAAAGGAAACGGAGTGCTATCGGCTGCCTTTCGATCAGCTCCGAGGGAACTCCATGATCCGTCCGCGCCGCAGCCTGCTGTTCATGCCGGGATCGAATGCAAGGGCGCTGGAAAAGGCGCGTAACCTGCCGGTCGACGGCGTGATCCTCGACCTCGAGGATGCGGTGGCCCCTGACGCCAAGGCCCTGGCGCGCGACCAGATCGCGCAAGCCGTGGCCGCCAAGGGCTTTGGCAAGCGCGAGGTGCTGATTCGAATCAACGCGCTCGATACGCCCTGGTGGATCGACGATCTCAATATGGCGGGCAAGGCCAGGCCCGATGGCATTCTGGTGCCGAAGATTTCCAGCGTTGCCGATCTGACCGCCGTTGCCGACCGGCTCAGCGGAATCGATGCCGCTCCATCGGTCCGGGTCTGGGCTATGATCGAGACCGCGCGAGCGGTACTGGATGCCGACAAGATCGCGGCCGCCTCGCGCGTTCCCGGAACGCGGCTGGCCGGCTTCGTGTTCGGTCCGAACGATATTTCACGGGAAACGCGCATCCGAATGAAGCCCGGCCGCGCCGAAATGATCCCGATGATCACCCACTGCGTCCTCGCCACGCGAGCCCACGGCCTGGAAATCCTCGATGGACCCTACAGCGACATCGCCAATATCGACGGCTTTGCCGCCGAATGCGCGCAGGGGCGCGATCTCGGCTTTGACGGCAAGACGCTGATCCACCCGAGCCATATCCCGGCCTGCAATGCCATCTTCACGCCGCCGGATGAAGAAGTCGCGATCGCACGGAAGATCATCGCGGCGTTCGAGCAGCCGGAAAACGCCTCGCGCGGCGCGATCCAGCTTGACGGTCGCATGGTGGAACGTCTGCATGCCGAGATGGCAAGGCGCACGATTGCGATCGCGGACGCGATCGCGGCGATGGGTCACTGATTCCAATCGTCCGCGCGCGGGCTTATGGCGAGGTTCGTTCTCCGGCGCGATGACGATCAGCCTAGTCGCGGCGCAGGCTGAGAATGAAGCTCGCGAGGTCATCGGCCTGATCAGGCGTGATGATCAGATTGGGCATGCTGCGGTGGTTTGAGCGCAGGAAGACCTTTAGCGACAGTTCCGTGGTCGAGGTCCGGTTCGCGATCCGCATGAAATCGGGCGCGCGGCTGGACGCGCCGGAACTGACCGCTTCGAGCGCGTGGCAGTCCTTGCACCAGGCTTGCGCCAGACCGCGCCCGGCGGAAATGCTGTCCTGCGCCAGCGGCGCGCCGGTGGCAATGTGCTGCCGCATCAGCAGCAGCGCGGCGAACGCGATCAACAGCGCGATGAAGATCCGAATCCAGGCGTTCCGCGACATGTTGCTTGGGCCCGCGCTAGCACTTTACCGCGTCGCTTAAGGCATCGATGGTCGGCGCATTGGGGCAATAATCCCTGTAATGCTCGGCTGTCGTTCCCGCGGCAAGATCGCCGTCGCACTGCGCCTTGTCGCGACACATCGCGCAGACCCGCTGCATGTCGCGCACCAATAGTGGCTGCGTGCGCGCAAGGTCGGCCTCATCTATCCCAAGGTTCTTCAGCATCTCCGGCAGTTCGTCAGCGCCGTGGCGCCCGATCTGGACCAGCCGGTCCAGGTCATCCGACGACACCCGCAAGTCACGCGCAATGGCATCGAAATCAGTGCGGTTCATCCGGCGGATTTTGCTCAGCTCGCGGCGATGCTTGAGCCAGTCGGCAAACTTGCCGATCAGGAACTCGACAGTGGGATAGATCTCGCGCTGGGCGGTCATGGCTGCCCTCCGGTCCACGCTAGAACTGCACGATATGACCAGAGCAACCGGTAAGGCGTGTTGCGGCAGATCAAACAATGTGTAGTGGAGAAGGAGCGCTAGCCGAAGCGCTCCGCCGCCCAGCCGTAGAGGCTGCCGGGGAGCGGTGTCTGATTGCCTCGGCCCTTTGGCGAGATGTGGAGACCGATCACCTGGGGATCGCTCGTCAACCCGGAAAAATCGGATGGATCGAAGAACAGTCGCGGTTCGGCGTGTACGGCATAGAACGAGCGCTTCGGCAGCGCGTGCGCGACCTCGCCGCCGCGGCGGGCAAGCGCTGTGAGCGAGGCCGGGCCGTAGATCGCTACGCGGATGTCGGAGAGCCGCTGCGACCCGCCGCGCAGACGGCGCATCGCAAATACCATGCGATGCCTGAGCGCCAGCCAGTTCGGCGTCAGCTCGTCCTGCGCCATCAGCTCGGTGAAGGCCGTCACGATAAAATCGTCTGCGGGAAGATAGAGCACGGAATTGCCGAGTTGCCGCGGTCGCTCCCAGGCGAAATAAGGTCTGGCCGGATCGATCTCGACGGGCCTCAGCAACAGAACGTCGGCATCGAGCCAAAGCCCCGCGCCCTGCGCCATCAGGCGCATGCGGAAGAAGTCGGAGAATTGCAGCGTGGTCCAGTCGCGCCAGCTTCCGTCCGGCTGCGGCGGTCGTAGCTTTTCGGAGAAGGCATGCGGCAGTACGGCCTCCGCATCGGCGTTGGCGACGCCATCGGGCAGGCCGGGGAGCGGATCGAAACTATAGACGGTGACCTTGTGGCCGACGGCGACCTGCGAACGCAGGCACAGCATCCGAAGCCGGTCGAGGGGACCGTGCCAGAAGGTGACGACGTCAGGACGCACGCGCGTCACCTGCGGCAAGGCATGACGTTTTCGAGCGAAGCGGGAACAGTCTCGCGTGAAGAAAACGCGTCAAGCAAGGGAGGACCTTACGCCCAAGCGCGCTCTTTCTTGAGCTTGGCCTCATAGGTGTCGATGGACGCCTTCTTCTCCATCGTCAGTCCGATGTCGTCTAGGCCGTTGAGCAGGCAATGCTTGCGGAACGGATCGATCTCGAACTTGACCTTGCCTCCGTCGGGTCCGCGGATCTCCTGGTTCGGCAAGTCGATCGTCAGCGTGGCGTTGGCGCCGCGCTCGGCGTCGTCAAACAGCTTGTCGAGGTCCTCCTGCGACACGCGGATCGGCAGAATGCCGTTCTTGAAGCAGTTGTTGTAGAAGATGTCGCCGAACGAGGTCGAGATCACGCAGCGGATGCCGAAATCGAGCAGAGCCCAGGGCGCATGCTCGCGGCTGGAGCCGCAGCCGAAATTGTCGCCCGCGACCAGCACCTTGGCGTTGCGATAGGCCGGCTGGTTGAGAACGAAATCCGGATTCTCGCTGCCGTCATCCTTGTAGCGCTGCTCGGAGAAAAGCCCCTTGCCGAGGCCCGTGCGCTTGATGGTCTTCAGATACTGCTTCGGAATGATCATGTCGGTGTCGACATTGATGATCTTCAGCGGCGCCGCGACGCCTTCCAGCGTGGTGAACTTTTCCATCGATGCACTTCCCGGTCGGAATTTGGGAAAAAAGCCATTCAGCAGCGCTCGTTTAGCCCGAATGGGCACCCGTTCAAAGGGCAAATAACGCAATCCTATCCCGCGGAGGCCTCAATCGCCTCCATATCGGCGTCGGAGAGGCCAAAATGGTGGCCGATTTCGTGGATCAGGACATGGCGGACGATATGGCCGAGCGTCTCCTCATGCTCGGCCCAGTAGTCCAGGATCGGCCGGCGGTAGAGCCAGACCATGTTGGGCAGCCGCGCAATGTCCTGGGTGCTCTGGTGCGGCAGCCCTACGCCCTGAAACAGGCCGAGCAGGTCGAACTCGCTTTGCGCCTGCATCTCATTCAGCACCTCGTCGGTCGGGAAGTCGTCGACGCGGATGATCACCCCTTCGCAGAGCTTGCGGAAGGTCTCTGGCAGGCGCTCGAAAATCTCGTGCGCCATCACCTCCATTTCCTCGAGGGAGGGGGCTTTGGTCTCGGTCCACATGTCTCCCTCTTTAGAGCATGATCCCGAAGAGTGGGAACCGGCTGTCGGTAAAAAGCATGCTCAAAGCTGCGCCGTTCCGCGGCAAGCTTCACGCCGGTTTGGCTGCGGCCGGCGGTTGACCTTGGCTGGCCAATCAGAGACTTTACACGCCTGCAATAAATCCGGGTGGGCGTGATGTACAGGATTGTGATGGCCGGTCTGGTGGCCGCTTTCGCGTGTGTGCTGCTGGCAGACGACGCGCAGGCGCAGACTGTGGCGCATGGCCTGCGCGTTGCACAGGCCGCGCCCGATGATGCGCTGCCGCGCCGTAGGCTCCGCCGCGTGCCCGTCTATCCGCGCGAGCATTTCGAACCCGACATTTATCCGCGCTACGACCCGGGCCCGAACGCGGTGCGCCAGTGCAATGCCTATTATGTCCAGGAAGCCCGGCCGAGCGGCACCGTGATCACCCCGCGCATGCATTGCGTCTGGCGGCCCGGCTAGACGAGAGGAACGGGCATGAAGGCATGGCTGGGCGGAGCATACATCGCAGCGACACTCGTGCTCAGCCCGCCGGTGGCCGTCGCGGAAGCTGATGCCGCGCCGCAGGCGAAGATTCAGGCGAGGTCTGATGCGACGGACTTCAGCGCGCGTCGTGCCTATCGGCGTTATCCCGCTTATCCTTCCTACCCGCGATATCCCGCGTATCCCGCCTACGCGCGATATCCGTCGTACCCAAGCTATTATGCGCGGCCCCATTATTATCGGCCCTATCCATACACGGCGCCGGTGCCGTTCTTCCTCGGCTTCGGATATCTGCCTCGCTATTGAGAGCGCAGGCGATTTGTCGCAGTTCATCCCTGCGCTGCGCCCATTCATGACGCGTTCACCTCGCCGTAACTAGCTTCAGCTTTGGGGGCGACGGAGAGTGGATTTGTGCGGAGGCGGCCGCCTCCAGCACGAGCCGGGAGGTTTTCGGAGAATGATGATGATCTCGAGAACCGCGCGCGGGCTTGCTCGTCGCGCGGGACTGATGGCTATTGCCGCGCTCGCGGTGACGGCGGTTTCTCACGACCGCGCCGAGGCGCTGTCGCTGACCAGTCCTGCCGCACTGCCATCAGCGAAACACGCCAGCGACGGCATGACCATCGAAGTTCGTGGCGGACATCACGGTGGCGGCGGCTTTCGTGGCGGCGGTGGCGGATTCCGCGGCGGCGGCTTCCACGGGGGTGGAGGCGTTCGCGGCTTTCACGGCGGCGGAGGTTTCCGAGGGTTTCACGGCGGCGGTTTACGCGCGGCACATGTCCATCGCGGACACGTCCATCGCGGCGGCGGTTTCCGTGCTGCGCCGATTTATCGGGGCGGCGGATATCATCGCTTCGGTGGGCATGGTGTCCATCGCCACGCCTATCACCGGCCTGTCTTCCACCGGAGGCACTTCCACCACCGGCGCCACTTCGCGCCTGCCTACTATGGCTATTATCCGCGGTACTACCGTCCCTATCGTGCCTGCAGAGTGGTCTGGACCTATTGGGGTCCGCGCCGGATCTGCCGGCCGCCGTATTGGCACCGCCATCACCACTGGAACGTCCGCTACTGGTAAGCAGGATGCTTGCTGGAACGAAACAGGCGCCTCGCGGGCGCCTGTTTTTCATTTGAGACTATCGATCGCGCTCAATCCCAGTTCACGAACTTCCAGGACTTGAGCTTGATCTTCCATGGCGTCAGCGTCTCCAGACGCCAGCGCGCCAGGCGCGGCGGCGTATGCGCCATTCGCGAGCGTTGCCCGACGCCGCCGCTGCCGGGCATCGGATCGACCTCGACGGGCATGGCGCGGCGGCGATTCTGCCGCGTTGCCTCGCTGATCAAATCGACAAACTCAGGCTTCTCGGCCATGACCGTCTCCTTCTTGCGAAGGGCAGTCTGCCCGCGGGGGCCTTAACGGAGCGTTTCAGGAATATATCGAACTGACGGAAGCGGCTTATCGCCACTCCCTCACGTCGACGAAGTGCCCAGCGATCGCCGCGGCCGCCGCCATGGCGGGCGAGACGAGGTGCGTGCGGCCCTTGAAGCCCTGGCGGCCCTCGAAATTGCGGTTCGAGGTGGAGGCGCAGCGCTCTTCCGGCTTCAGCTTGTCCGGGTTCATCGCAAGACACATCGAGCAGCCGGGCTCGCGCCATTCGAATCCCGCCGCAATGAAGATCTTGTCCAGGCCTTCGGCTTCCGCCTGCTCCTTCACGATGCCCGAGCCCGGCACGACCATGGCGTTGACGTTGGCGTTGACCGTCTTGCCTTCGGCGATCTTGGCCGCGGCGCGCAGATCCTCGATGCGACCGTTGGTGCAGGAGCCGATGAAGACACGGTCGAGCCTGATGTCGGTGATCTTCGTGCCCGCGGTCAGGCCCATATATTTCAGCGCGCGATGTTTCGAGAGCCGCTTGGCTTCATCCTCGATCTTGTCAGGATCGGGCACGAAGCCGGTCACCGAGATCACGTCCTCGGGCGAGGTGCCCCAGGTCACGATCGGCGGCAGCTTGGCGGCATCGAGACGCAGTTCATGGTCGAAATGCGCGCCGTCGTCGGAGCGCAGCGTCTCCCAGTAACGCATCGCCGCATCCCAGTCGGCGCCCTTTGGCGCCTTGGGACGGCCGCGCAGGAAGTCGAACGCCTTCTGGTCGGGCGCAACGAGACCGGCGCGGGCGCCGCCCTCGATCGACATGTTGCAGACCGTCATGCGGCCTTCCATCGAGAGCGAGCGGATCGCCTCGCCGGCGTATTCCAGCACATAGCCGGTGCCGCCGGCGGTGCCGATCTCGCCGATGATGGCGAGGATGATGTCCTTGCCGGTGACGCCGTCGGGCAGCTTGCCGTCGACGGTGACGCGCATGTTTCTGGCCTTCTTCTGGATCAGCGTCTGCGTTGCGAGGACGTGCTCGACTTCAGAGGTGCCGATGCCGTGCGCCAGCGCGCCGAACGCGCCATGCGTGGAGGTGTGGCTGTCACCGCACACGATGGTGGTGCCGGGCAGCGTAAAACCCTGCTCGGGGCCGATGACGTGGACGATGCCCTGGCGTTTGTCGAACTCGTCATAATACTCGACGCCGAATTCCCTCGCGTTTTCCGCCAAGGCCTTGATCTGCTCGATGCTCTCGGGATCCGGATTGGGCTTGCTGCGGTCGGTGGTGGGAACGTTGTGGTCGACGACGGCGAGCGTCTTCTCCGGCGCGCGCACCTTGCGTCCCGTCGCGCGCAGGCCTTCGAAAGCCTGCGGGGAAGTCACTTCATGGACGAGGTGGCGATCGATGTAGATCAGGCAGGTGCCGTCCTCGGCTTCGTGCACCAGGTGGTCGTTCCAGATCTTGTCGTACAGTGTGGTCGGTTTGGACATGAGCGGTGGGCTCCGAATTGATGCGAACGAATGAGGCGCGATACGCGCCGGTCAACGGAACATGCGCGCGCTGCTAGAGCGCGGCGCTAAGCTCTGACGTTGCCGAGGTCGCGAAGCGTCCGAAGAAGCGGCCGGGCAGGCGCGAGCGATCGTCGATCACAATCGGCGCGATGAACTGTCCGGCGATGGTCAAATCTGGAACCATTCTACAAGCATATATAACAGGCCGATTTGGAATCGCGAGTGCTTTCAGTCCTTACCTGATGAGCGCGCGTTCCCCGCTCCTCCGGATGATTGGCACCTGCGTCATGACAAGACACAACAAAAAAGCGCGGGGCCGGGCCCCGCGCTTTTCCTCACAGCCATGCGTACTCGGCTTACTCGCCGACGGCGGCGGCGCGGTCCGTCTTCTCGACGATGCGGGCCGACTTGCCGCGCAGATTGCGCAGGTAATACAGCTTGGCGCGGCGCACCTTGCCGCGGCGAACCACCTTGATCGAGTCGATCATCGGCGACAGCACGGGGAACACGCGCTCCACGCCTTCGCCATAGGAGATCTTGCGCACGGTGAAGCTCTCGTTGATTCCGCGGCCGGAACGGCCGATGCAGACGCCCTCATAGGCCTGCACGCGCGTGCGCTCGCCTTCGACGACCTTCACGTTGACCACGACAGTATCGCCGGGCCCGAAATCCGGGATTTGCTTGGTGGCGGAGAGCTTGTCGAACTGCTCTTTTTCGAGCTGCTGAATGAGGTTCATAGAAATCTCCATCGGCGGCGCGCCCAGCCTTCCGGGGGCTGCGCAAACGTCCATCTATCCTGCGCGGGTGCGGATTTGGCGCCCGTATAAGGCATCAGGGACCGCTTGTCACCCTCTTGTCGTGTCCTTTGGCCGCTTTTGCGCGAGGTGCGCGGCCCACAAATCCGGCCGCCGGGACCGGGTCAGAGCCTCCGATTCCGTCCGCCGCCAAGCGGCCACCCTGGCATGGTCACCCGAAGTGAGGATTTCGGGGATGGTCCGGCCCTCGAAAAGCTGAGGCCGGGTGTATTGGGGGTATTCCAGTAGTCCTTCGGAAAAGCTTTCCTCGGCACTCGAGGCCTCCTTTCCCATCACGCCTGGCAGCAGGCGGACGCAGGCATCGATCAGGGCCATGGCTGCGATTTCACCGCCGGACAGCACGTAGTCGCCGACGGAGATCTCCTCCAGCGCGCGGGCTTCGATCACCCGCTGGTCCACGCCTTCGAAACGGCCACAGACGATCAGGGGGCCTGCTCCGGCGGCTAGTTCCGCTACCCGGGACTGGGTCAGTGGCCGACCGCGCGGGCTCATCAGCAGACGCGGGCGCTCGGGGGCGATGCCGGCGGCGTCGATCGCGGCGGCCAGAACGTCGGCGCGCAGCACCATGCCGGGTCCGCCGCCGGCCGGCGTGTCGTCCACGCTGCGGTGCTTGTCGGTGGCGACGGCGCGGATGTCGCGTGCGTCGAGTTCCCATAGTCCGGACGCCAGCGCCTTGCCCGCCAGGCTGATGCCGAGCGGACCCGGAAACATTTCGGGGAATAGCGTGAGGACGGTTGCGCGCCAGGGCGAGGTCATGCCCCTCCATTGCGCGTTGAGACGCGGAAATCAAACCCACCAGGAGTAGTTGACTAGGAAACCATCTCCGCATAGTTTCCTAGTCAACTAATCGAGACTGAACATGGCTATCAAGATGCGCGAGATCAGCGGACTGGAGGATCACCTCGGCTATTGGCTGCGCTACGTCTCAAATCATGTCTCCAACGCTTTTCGTCGCAAGGTCGAGGCAAAGGGTGTGACAGTGGCGGAATGGGTGGTGCTGCGCGAGCTTTACGCCGGCAGCCTTGCCCCAAGTGCGGTCGCCGAGCGGATCGGCATGACGCGCGGCGCCATCTCGAAGCTGGCTGACCGGCTCGAAGAAAAGGCGCTGCTGACACGCGCGTCCGGCAAGAATGACGGCCGCTATCAGGAACTGGCGCTGACGCCGGCTGGACGGGTTCTGGTGCCGCAACTCGCCTTGCTAGCGGACCAGAACGACGAGGAATTCTTCGGCCACCTGTCGCGCGAGGAGCGTGCGGCCATCGAACATCTGATGAAGGAAATCGTGCGCAAGTCCGGCCTGCGCGCGGTCCCGATCGACTGAACTGCAAGCGACAGGAAGAAATCATGCAAGCGAAGATCATCGAGGTCCTGCAGCACTGCACGGATGCGTCCGACCAGGAACGAATTACCTTCCCCGAAGTGGTCATGAAACTGATGCAGGCAGGCATTGAGCGCTATCATGCCGATCTCGTGCGCGCCGAAAAAATCTACTATCTGCCGTCCGGCGAGTCGCACAGCATTGCGGCTAGGCCGATCGAGGCGGCGCCGGCAAGCGATTTCGCTGCGGAAGGCGTGGAGGCCGCCGTTCGTGCCATCCAGCAAAAAAAGATCCGGTATTGCGAGTTCTGCGAACGCATCGCTGAGGCGGGCTGCGTCGGCTACATGGTCTCGCTCGCCGGCCGCCGGGCCGTCTATTACGGCCGCAGCGGCGAGAGTTATGTCGAGCCGTTTCCGTCTGGGGCCTGATCAGGTCAGGGTGGGCTCTTCGCCCTCAATTTCCTGCGGCAGCTCGATCACGACCCGGCCGGCGGCGATATCGACCGTCGGCACCACGGCATTGCTGAACGGCAGCATCATGGTCGCGCCCTTGGGCGGGGCGATCTCGATGATGTCGCCGGCGCCGAAATTGTGAATGCCCACGACGCGGCCGAGCGGCTCGTCCGCTGCATTTACTGCAGCAAGCCCGATCAGGTCGGCGTGGTAATATTCGCCGTCATCGGTCGCCGGCAATTTTTCGCGCGGCACGTAAAGCTCGATGCCGTTCAGCTTCTCGGCATCGTTGCGGGTCGCGACGCCCTTGAAGGTCGCGACCATGTGATCTTTGGCCTCGCGCAAATTCGCGATCTCGAACTCACGCGTCCCGTCTTTTGTCATCAGCGGACCGTAGCTCTGCACGGCCAGCGGGTCTTCGGTGAAGGTCCACAGCTTGACGGCGCCGCGCACGCCATGCGCAGCGCCGATGCGGGCGACGCAAACCGGTGCTGCCACCGCAATGCGCCGCTAGGACTTAGGCCGACTTGGCGGCGGCTTCGGCCTGCGCCTTGCGCTCCTTGCGCGGCACGGCCTTGACCGGGTTCTTGCGCTCGGTGCGCTTGGCAACGCCGGCCGCGTCGAGGAATCGCATCACGCGGTCCGACGGCTGGGCGCCCTTGGCCATCCACGTCTTCACCTTGTCGAGGTCGAGCTTGAGGCGGCTCTCATTGTCCTTCGGCAGCAGCGGGTTGAAGTAACCGAGACGCTCGATGAAGCGGCCATCGCGCGGATAGCGCGAATCGGCGACGACGACGTGATAGACTGGGCGCTTCTTGGTGCCTGCGCGCGCGAGGCGGATAACGACTGCCATGTTATTCTCCTAATTCGAATGCTGGGTGAATGGTGGTGGTTATTTCTTCTTGCCGGGAAAGCCGCCGAGTCCCGGCAGCGTCGGCTTGCCGGAAAGGCCCGTAAGCCCCGGCAAATTCGGCAGGCCCTGACGGAGACCCGCCGGAAGATCCTTCGGTAGTGACGGCATGCCGCCGGGCGCGCCGCCCATCTTTTCGGCCAGCGCCTTCATCTCTTCCGGCGAGGGTGGCTTCATGCCGCCGCCAAAGCCCATGGCCTGCGCGATGCCCGCGAGCGGGCCGCGCTTGCCGGAGCCCATGGCCTTCATCATGTCGGACATGTTCCGGTGCATCTTGAGGAGCTTGTTGACCTGCTCGACGTTCTGGCCTGATCCGGCGGCAATCCGCTTCTTGCGGCTCGCTTTCAGGATATCCGGGTTCTTGCGTTCCTGCCGCGTCATCGAGTCGATGATGGCGACCTGGCGCTTGATGATCTTGTCGTCGATCCCGGCGGCCGCGATCTGATTCTTCATCTTGGCGATGCCCGGCATCATGCCCATCAGGCCGGACACGCCGCCCATCTGCGCCATCTGTTGCAGCTGCTCGCGCATGTCGTTGAGGTCGAACTGGCCCTTGCGCATGCGCTCGGCGGTGCGTGCGGCCTTTTCGGCATCGATATTGGCGGCGGCCTTCTCGACCAGCGACACCACGTCGCCCATGCCGAGAATGCGCCCGGCGATGCGCGAGGGATGGAAATCCTCCAGCGCATCGGTCTTTTCGCCGGTGCCGATCAGCTTGATCGGCTTGCCGGTGACTGCGCGCATCGACAGCGCCGCGCCGCCGCGGCCGTCGCCGTCGACGCGGGTCAGCACGATGCCGGTGAGCCCGACGCGCTGGTCGAACGAGCGCGCGAGATTGACCGCGTCCTGGCCGGTGAGGGAGTCCGCGACCAGCAGCACTTCATGCGGATTGGCGGCTGCTTTGATTTCCGCCGCTTCCGTCATCATCTCTTCGTCGAGCGTGGTGCGGCCGGCGGTGTCGAGCAGCACGACGTCGTAGCCGCCGAGCTTGCCGGCTTCCAGCGCGCGCTTGGCGATCTGCGGCGGCTTCTGGCCAGCCACGATCGGCAGCGTCGGAATGTCGAGATCGCGGCCGAGCACGGCGAGCTGCTCCATCGCCGCGGGGCGATAGACGTCGAGCGAGGCCATCAGCACCTTGCGCTTGTCGCGCTGCACGAACCGGCGCGCGAGCTTTGCGGTAGTGGTGGTTTTGCCGGAACCCTGCAGGCCGACCATCATGATCGGAACCGGCGGCACCGCATTGAGATCGATGGTCTGTCCGTCCGCGCCGAGCGTGTTGACCAGTTCGTCATGGACGATTTTCACCACCATCTGGCCGGGCGTGACCGACTTGACGACCGTGGCGCCGATCGCCTGTTCGCGCACGCGATCGGTGAAGCTCCTGACGACGTCGAGCGCGACGTCGGCCTCCAGCAGCGCGCGGCGCACCTCGCGCATCGCGGCATCGACGTCCTTTTCGGACAGCGCGCCGCGCCCCGTCAGGCGATCGAGAATGCCACCAAGCTTTTCCGACAGATTGTCGAACAATGCCGTTGTCCCGTTGTAATCCTCACCCCTGAGGGCCGGCGAAGCCTGCGTCTCGAAAGGTTAAGATGCGTCGTGGCCTCAGGGTTCGAGATGGCGCTTCGCGCCTCCTCACCATGAGGGTCGTCCCAAACAGTTTTGCGCCCGAGGGCGCATCGCGCTGTCGGGCGTTAGCCTCCGGCTTCGGGAACCGGTCGGCAATCGAAAAGAAAGCCTCTTCGAGAAGTGGCAGCGTTAAACCTGCGGGCAAGGCCAAAGTCAAGGAAAGTTAGTCGATGGTATTTCAGTAAGGAATGTAAGAAGCTGTAATTGCTCCAGAATCTTCCTATCGCGATTTTGACGCGGCGGCGAGTTTCCACTCACGTCCGCCGCGCCATATAACTCCTCACGATTTCAGGACTGCCCCGCCCCCGTGCCGATCACCCGCCGCCGCCTCCTTGGATTTTTCGCCGGTACCGCCGCCGCGATCGGGGTGCCGACTGCCTGGATTTCCCGCATGAAAACCTATGACGGCCCGATCTCCGACCATTTTGACGGAGAGCGCTTCTTCGACCGCGACGGCATGCCGCCGAGGAGCCTGAACGAAGTGCTGCGCTGGCAGTTCGGCGAGCGCAAACGCGCGGCCTGGCCGGACTGGGTGGAGAACGAGCATGCCGACACCCCGCCGCCGCGGGTCGAGGGCGGCAAGGTACGGCTATCCTTCGTCGGGCATGCAAGCTGGCTGGTCCAGACCGCCGGTCTCAATATCCTCGTCGATCCTGTTTGGTCGATGCGCGTTTCGCCGGTGAGCTTCGCGGGCCCCAGGCGGCACAACGATCCTGGCATCGCCTTCGATGCGCTGCCTGACATCGACGCCGTGCTGGTGTCGCATGGCCATTACGATCATCTCGACATTCCGACCTTGTCGCGGCTTGCAGAAAAATTTTCGCCGCGGGTGATCACGCCGCTCGGCAACGACATCACCATGCAGGAAGCGGATGCCTCGATCAAAGCGGAAGGTTTCGACTGGAAGGATCGCGTCGAACTCGGCAACGGCATCTCGGTGACGCTGGTCCCGACGCGGCACTGGACCGCGCGCGGACTATTCGACCGCAACAAGGCGCTGTGGGCGAGTTTTGTCCTGGAGACGCCAGCGGGCAAAATCTACATCGTGTGCGATTCCGGCTATGGGGATGGAATCCACTTCCGACGCGTCGCGGAAGCGCACGGCCCATTGCGGCTGGCGATCCTCCCGATCGGTGCCTACGAGCCGCGCTGGTTCATGCGCGACCAGCACATGAACCCGGAGGATGCGGTGAAAGCGCTGGCCGATTGCGGCGCCGCCCAGGCGCTCGGGCATCATTACGGCACGTTCCAGCTGACCGATGAGGCAATCGATGCGCCTGTCATTGCGCTCGCCGAGGCGCTGGATGCCGCGAAAGTTCCGCGTGAGAAATTCGCCGCGCTGAAGCCGGGGCAGGTGTTCGAAGTTTAGCTGTCGTCCCGGCGAACGCCGGGGCCCATACGCAGCGGCCCGCGCAAATGGCATGCGGCAGACGGCTTGCTTCACCAATCGATTCGATATTGGTGGTTATGGGCTCGGGCGTTCGCCGGGGCGACGCGGGTTACTGCGCGGCCCTGATCGCCCAGGTCACATTGACCGTGATCGACAGCAACTCCTCGCCCGGTGCGACCGGCGTCGGCGCGCCGGCTGCCATCGGCGCCGCAACCTTGTTGCGGAACACCGGCGGCGTAGCTGTGCCTTCTTCGATGATGCTGATCGGCTCGCCCAGCGTGACCCCCGCTGCTTTGGCGTAGATCTCGGCCTTCCGGCGAGCATCGGCGACGGCTTTCGTGCGCGCTTCGTCCAGCGCCTTGGAGGCCTGCGTGACGATGAAATTGATGCCGCCGATCTCGTTGGCGCCCGCGCCGACCAGCGTGTCGATCACCTTGGCGACTTTCGTGACGTCGCGCACCTTGATGGTGACGCGATTGGAGGCACGGTAGCCGGTGATCTGCGGGACGTTGCGGTTCGGCGTGACGGCCGCATATTCCGGCTGCAGCACGAGGCGCGACGTTTGATAATCCTTCTCGTCGATGCCGGCGCTCTTGAGCGCCGACAGCAGCTTGCTCATGGCGGCGTTGTTCGCGTCCGACGCCTCGCGCGCGCTCTTGGCCTCCGTGGTCACGCCGCCCTCGATCTGCGCGAGGTCGGGTGCGACCGAAACATTCGCTTCGCCGCTCACGGAGATCGCGGGCGGCGGGTTTTGCGCTGATGCCGGCAGCGCGAAGGCGAGCAAAGCCAACGCAGCGGCGAGGAAAAGAACAGGCTTCATCATTTCAGCGGCACAAAGACGTTGATCACCAGCTTGTCCTCCGCGGTCTTGAGGGGATCGGTGACGTATTCCTCGATGAACAGGTCTTTCGCTTCCAGCTTTTTCTCGTCGAGGTGGTTGGTGATCGCCTCATAAGTGTTGTCCATATTGTCGTACGAACCGCGATGGACAAATTTCAGTGACTTGCCCTCGGGCGACTGTCCCATGCTCATGTTCCTGCCAAGGTTCTTGACGTCCTGGCTAACCGGGATTTGGGCAATGTAGGTGAAGCCGGTGTCGTCGGTAGAGGTGTAGACGATCAGCGGATTGCCGGTCGGCTTGATCCCTTGCTTGTCCAGCAGCGCGGTCAGCGTCTTGAAGGACTCCATCAGCGTCTCGAACGCCGAATCCCAGTTTGCGTTACCCTTGATCGTCACCACTTTCTTCGCTTCGAGCGCGACAGGCTCGCCGAAGGGATCGGCGGTCTGCACGGCGGCAGGCGGTGGCGTGGCGGGGCTTTGGGCAGCGGCAGGCGGAGCCGATGGCGAGGGACTGGCCGAGGGCGCGGGGCTGGCCGACGGGCTCGGGGTCGGCGAGGCCTCGGGCGTCGGGCTTGGGGCGGGGGCTGGTGATGCGGCTGGTGATGCGGCTGGCGCCGTGGTTGCCGTCGGAGAGGCGGCCGGAGCCGGGGACTGCGCCAGTGCCGCGCCGATCGGCAGGGCCGCGGCGATCATGCCGGCCAGGATCAGGCGGAGGGCGCGGGGCTGGTTCATTTCGGCGGTCTCCGGGTTAAAGCGCGGGCGTGTCCCGATGCACGCCCGGCGAAGATGAATTATTCCTAACACGCAAGCCTGACGTCCGTCCCATGACAGATGCGTCATGGCTGCCCAGCGCTGCCACTGGCCAATCGCTGGGCTTTCGCCATATAAGGCAGGCAGAATTCAGGTAATTCGATGAGCGCGCTGGCCAACCACGCATTTGCCAAGATGAACGGCGTCGGCAACGAAATCGTTGTCGTGGACCTGCGCGATTCCAAGTCGACCGTGTCGGCCGAGGAGGCGCGTGCGGTGGCTTCACCCGCCGGCGTTCACTACGACCAGATGATGGTCCTGCTGCGGCCCCGGCTGGACGGCACCGAAGCGTTTATCCGCATTTACAACAATGATGGCTCGGAAGCCGGCGCCTGCGGCAACGGCATGCGCTGCGTGGTGCGCCGCGTGTTCGAGAAGACCGGCCAGGCCACCGCGACCTTCGAGACCAGAGCGGGGCTGCTCAATTGCTGGCAGGGCCCCCGTCCTGACCTTTACACCGTCGACATGGGTGCGCCGAAGTTCGGCTGGCAGGACATTCCGCTTGCCGAGGAATTCCGCGACACCCGCTACATCGAGCTGCAGATCGGGCCGATCGACAATCCGATCCTGCATTCACCCTCGGTAGTGAGCATGGGCAATCCGCACGCGATCTTCTGGGTCGAGGACGTCAATGCCTATGACCTCGAGCGCTTCGGGCCGCTACTCGAAAATCATCCGATCTTTCCGGAGCGGGCCAACATCACGCTGGCCCATGTCGTCGACCGCGACCACATCACGATCCGCACCTGGGAGCGCGGCGCCGGGCTGACCAAGGCCTGCGGCTCGGCGGCATGCGCTACCGCGGTCGCTGCGGCGCGGCTCAAGCGCGCCAACCGCAGCGTCACCGTCACGCTGCCGGGCGGCGATCTTGGGATCGAGTGGCGCGAGCGTGACGACCACGTGCTGATGACCGGCACCGCTGAGTTCGAATACGAGGGCAAGTTCGATCCGGCGCTGTTCGCCAGCGTGGCGTGACATGCCGGTCGAGATCGTCACCTTCGGATGCCGCCTCAACGCGTTCGAATCCGAGGTGATCCGGCGCGAGGCGGATAGCGCGGGCCTTTCGAACACCATTGTCATCAACAGCTGCGCCGTCACCAATGAGGCGGTGGCGCAGGCTCGGCAATCGATTCGCCGCATCAAGCGCGAGCGGCCCGAGGCGCGCATCGTCGTTACCGGCTGCGCGGCGCAGACCCAGGCGCAAATGTTTGCCGGGATGGAAGAGGTCGATCGCGTCGTTGGCAATGACGACAAGATGCGAAGCGTGACCTGGCGCGACGCGCGCGCCGTGTTCGACAGGGGTATCAGCGACGAAAAGATTGCTGTCACCGACATCATGGCGGTGAAGGAGATGGCGCCGCATCTGGTCGAGGGGTTCCAGCGCGGCCAGCCGCGGGTGTTCGTGCAGGTGCAGAACGGTTGCGACCACCGCTGCACTTTCTGCATCATTCCGTTCGGCCGCGGCAATTCGCGGTCGGTACCGATGGGCGCAGTCGTCGAACAGGTGCGCAGCTTCGTCGAGCGGGGGCATGCCGAGGTCGTGCTCACCGGCGTCGATCTCACCAGCTATGGCGCCGACCTGCCGGGCGCGCCGAAGCTCGGCATGCTGACTAAGCAGATCCTGCGGCACGTGCCCGAGCTGAAACGGCTGCGCATCTCGTCGATCGATTCCATCGAGGCCGACCGCGATCTGCTCGATGTCATTGCCGATGACGTCAGGCTGATGCCGCATCTGCATCTGTCGCTGCAATCCGGCGACGACATGATCCTGAAGCGGATGAAGCGGCGGCATCTCCGGCGGGACGCCATCGATTTCTGCGCGCAGGTGCGCCGGCTGCGGCCTGACATCGCACTCGGCGCCGACATCATCGCGGGCTTCCCCACCGAAACCGAAGAGATGTTTGCGCGCTCGCAGGACCTGGTTTGGGAGTGCGGCCTCACCTTTCTGCACGTATTCCCCTACTCGAAACGCCCGGGCACACCGGCGGCGCGGATGCCGCAGGTCGCAGGCGGCGAGATCAGGGAACGGGCGCGGCGTTTGCGCGCCACCGGCGAAGCGGCGCTGCGCAGGCGGCTGGAGATCGAGGTCGGCGCAGTGCGCGACGTGCTGATCGAAAGCGCGAGTGCTGGCCGCACCGAGCATTTCATTCCGGTGGCGATTGCGGGTGAAGCGGCCGGCAGCGTGATGCGGCTGGCGATCACAGGCCATGACGGCGCGCGGCTGACAGGGCACTAGGTGGGACAGGGCTTTCGCTGTCAGCCTCCTCTTCAATCCGGAAGCGGAGGACGCGGTCTCCGAGCGTTGGCAGCGTCTTGCCGAGGGCTGGGTGTCGCGTGGGGACGTTCGATCTCGGATATCCGGTCCTTTGCCAGGATCCGCGGGAGACGTTTAGTTGGGTCCCGCGAGAGGGATCAGAGTTGGGGGCCAACGTACCTGAGACGGCTTATGTCGGACTGTCCCTGCTCGGGGAATTCGAGCGTCGGCGTGACATGGCCGACGAGTATGCCGGGTGTCACACTCGTCTTGATGTACTTCGTCTCGCCCGCTGCCAATTGGAACGTGACCGCGTTTTCGACCTCGGTTGCCGTTGCCACCGCGTATTTCCCCGGGGGCCGGTCAACGTAAGAGAACCCGCCGGGCACAGATCTGCCGACGACTTCATTGTTCATCCGGATCTCGGGCTGAATGGCCGACCCTGCCAACTCGCTGGGCCGGGTGAAGTAGACCCGACCGAGACCTGGCTTCAATGCCGGTATCTGTAAGGGCGGTTCATCGAGACCGCGCGGACTGGCGCAACTTGCCAGCAGAAATCCAATAAGCAAAAGCGCAAGCGCCCCGATTCTCGACCTCATATGCCCCGTCTCAATATTGAAACGCCCAATTCCAAAGCGACGGCAAACAACGAAGGGCTTGCAATTTGCCTCGCTGTTTCCTTCCCCAAGAACTCAATTAGACATACACGCTTTGATTGTGCAACCGTTTTTAGTCCCGCACGATCTCCGCGAGCAAATCGCCATCGATGCCGATGGTCCCCCGAGGTCGCTTTGACAGGCCCAAGCAGCATTTCCATAGCGGCGACGGTAGTAGCTCGCCCCCAGCGAGGCTTCATGGATTGATCTTTGCCGAGCCCTGCCAGCCGATGCGGCTTGCCGCGCCGGCGACGATACACGCGGTGAGCCGGCAACTATCCGCCGTGCATCACGGCGTAATGGCGGCTTTACCCCTCTGGGATGAGGGTCGCGGACGAAATCGCAACGGATGAGGAGCTCTCTCCGAACACACGTTCGATGAGGCACTATTCGCGGAAATAGGCCCCTATTGCGCTCCGGAAGTTTAGTTCATCCGCGACGGCGCGGTTACGCGCACCTGCCAGAACGTCAGCATGCGCCGGGCATTTTCCGTCGTCATCGTGGCGAAATGATTTCTCGCCCTGGCGAGCTCGGCGGCGCCCGCCGCGCCTGTTGAATAGCGGCATTCCAGCACGGAAGCAGTCGTCTCCCAGCCGAGCTTCGCTGCCCGGCACGCCACCACCAGCCCATCGTCGCGCAGGCTTTGCATCAGCGGACGGATCACTTCGACCGTCGAATCCGACAGTTCCGCAAGGGCGACCACAGTCTCCTCATACTTCTTCTGCCGGGCGAATCCGGCCAGCATGGCCTCGTCGAGCCTGCCCGTCTCCTTCAGCTTGGCAACGAACTGCCGTGCCGCGGTGAAATCGCGGACGTCAGACATTTCGCGATCAGCGCTCGCTTTGGCGTTTACGATAGCGCTGCGGATTTCCTCGAACAAATGCGGGGGAGCGCGGGACAACAATTTGGTGCGAACCGCTTCGCTCGCCTTGCTCAGCAATTGCTGGCGCAGTTCCGAAGGCAGATCGACCCGGATGCCGGCTTCGACCGCAAGGTCGGGATTATCTTCGGCCTGCCCCACGATGATGGCGAAACCGCCGGCGGAAATCCGCGCCCCCGGATTGCCGACGACCCGGCGGCTGACGCTCGGAAATCGCCGGGAAAGCAGTGCGTCGGTGACAGCTTCCTTCAGCCACCAGCGGCCCGAGATCGCCAGCAAGTGCTGCTCGCTCTTGTTTTGCGCGATTTCAATCAGGTCGTCGTCGCCAAGGCGCGGCGATTCCTGCAGGACAGGCGCGGCGATGCTGATCTCATTGTTCCCGGCAAGCTGACGGATCACCGTAGGGGGCGCCTGCGCAATTGGCGCCAGCTGCGCGCTGATATCCGCCAACGCCATGCGCGCGCTGATGTCGGCAATCGATCGCAGCTCGATCGCCTTGACCAGCCGTTCGAGCACATGGTCGAACAGCTCGACCTGTTCACCGTCGAATTGGCCCGCCGATACCAGGAAAAGATCGGTAACGCGCTTGGCGGTCTCGATGCACTTTGCCGTCGAGCCGCCGCCTATTGCAGCCTCGATCTCATCGGCAATCGATTGCCCGGCTAGTCGCATTGCTCATCCAGAGCTGATGGGTGCTTGTTCTAAGCCAACCATAACCTCTACAGGACGGGCCTAAACGTTTCGTAAACCATCGCCTGCCCGGGCTGGGCGGAGTCGGCAGGGGCTATTCCCCGTTCCACCCGCAGGCCCTGAGCCGCTCATGCATATGCGCCGGCGCCGGCGCGACCGCCCGCACCGGTTCCCTGTTCTTCGAAATCGGAACGCCGATCCCGCGTGAGTGCAGATGCAGCCGCGGTTCGCCGAAGCGCGGGCCGCTGCCGTAAACGTTGTCGCCGACGATCGGCCAGCCCATGGCGGCGGCATGCACCCGAAGCTGATGGGTGCGGCCGGTAACGGGCTCCATCGCAAGCCAGGCGAGCCCATCGCCGCGGCCGAGCACCTTCCAGTTGGTGATCGCCGACTGCCCCTCGGGGTCCGGTTTTTGCCACCAGCCGCGTTCGGCGTTTTTCCGTCCCAGCGGCAGGTCGATGATGCCTTCGTCCTCGGAAGGTCCTCCCTCGACGATCGCCCAATAGGTTTTCTCGACCTTGCCGTGCTTGAACAGCAGGCCGAGCGAGGCGGTAGCCTTGCGGTGCCGCCCGAGCACGAGGCAGCCGGACGTATCCTTGTCCAGCCGATGGGCCAGCACTGGCGGCCGTGGCAGGCCGAATCGCAGTGCGTCAAAGGATGCTTCGAGATTGGCTCCGCCCTTCGGACCCCGATGCACCGGCAACCCCGCCGGCTTGTCGATGATCAGCATCAGCCCGTCGCGGTGGAGCACGCGCGCCACAATTTCGTCCGCAGTCAATTCGGGAACATCGAGCAATTGTCGAGGCTTTCGTTTACTGAGTGAAACGGCTAACACGTCCCCCCAATGAGCGAAACCGAAGACACACCCAAATTGAGCTGGTGGCGGCGGCTTTCCAGCGGCCTTAAGCGGACATCGAGTTCGCTCGGCACGGCCGTCGCGGACCTCGTCACCAAGCGCAAGCTCGACCGCGCCATGCTCGACGACATCGAGGATGTGCTGCTGCGCGCCGATCTCGGCAGCGAGGTTGCGGTACGCATTGCGGATGCCGTAGGCAGCGGCCGCTACGACAAGGCGATCTCGGCCGATGAAGTGAAGAGCGTGGTTGCAAGCGAGGTCGAGAAGGTCCTGGCGCCGGTGGCAAGGCCGCTCGAAATCGATGCCGCGAAAAAGCCGTTCGTCATCCTGGTCGTCGGCGTCAATGGCTCCGGCAAGACCACCACCATCGGCAAGCTGGCATCAAGGTTTTCCGCCGAGGGGCGCAAGGTGATGCTCGCCGCCGGCGATACCTTCCGCGCCGCGGCGATCGAACAGCTCAAGGTCTGGGGCGAGCGCAACAAGGTGCCGGTCATTGCCGGCGCGCAGGGGTCGGATTCCGCGAGCCTTGCTTTCAGCGCGCTGAGTGCAGCGAAGGAGCAGGGGGCCGACGTGCTCCTGATCGACACCGCCGGCCGATTGCAGAACAAGTCCGAGCTGATGAACGAGCTCGAAAAGATCGTCCGCGTCATCAGGAAAGTCGATGCCTCGGCCCCGCACGCAGTGCTGCTCGTGCTCGACGCCACGGTGGGACAAAATGCGCTGTCGCAAGTCGAGGCATTTCATCGTACCGCGGGTGTCACAGGCCTCGTGATGACGAAACTCGACGGCACCGCGCGCGGCGGCATTCTGGTGGCATTGGCGGAGAAGTACAAGCTGCCGGTGCACTTCATCGGCGTCGGCGAAGGCATCGACGATCTCTCGCCCTTCACTGCGCGGGATTTTGCCAGGGCGATCGCGGGGATCGAGTCGTAGTTTTCTCTGGGATGCCTCGCAGCAACGAAGGTTTGGTAATGGACAAGACCCAGCCGCATCCGCTGTTCAAGCTCGCGACCGAGCTCGGTCCGCTGATCGTCTTCTTTGTCGTCAACGCCAAGTTCAATCTGTTCGCGGCGACCGGCGCCTTCATGGTGGCGATCGTCGCGGCGATGATCGCCTCCTACGTGGTGACCAGGCACATTCCCACGATGGCCCTGGTCACCGGCGCGGTGGTGCTGGTGTTTGGCACGCTGACGCTCGTGCTGCATGACGAAACCTTCATCAAGATGAAGCCGACTATCGTCTACGGCCTGTTCGCAGCGGTGCTCGGCGGCGGCCTTTTTTTCGGCCGCTCCTTCATCGCCATCATGTTCGACCAGATGTTCAATCTGACCGCCACCGGCTGGCGCATCCTCACCATGCGCTGGGCGTTGTTCTTCCTCGCCATGGCGGTTCTCAACGAGATCATCTGGCGCACGCAGAGCACGGATTTCTGGGTCGCTTTCAAGGCGTTCGGCGCGATCCCGCTGACCATGGGCTTTGCAATCGCCCAGATGCCGCTGATCAAGCGTTATCACGTGGAACCGGCGTCGCTGGCGGCGAGCGAGGCCGAAGCCGGCGACATCAGCAAGGGTTGACCGTCTCGTGTCCCGGACGCGGTGCAGCGCGCCGCGCTACGGCCGGAGCGCGAGATTTTAGCTGCCGGCCTTCAACGCCTTCTCGATCTCGGCCTTCAGCACGCCGTCGATGTTTTGTGGCGTGATGGGCCCGACGAGCTTGTACAGGATCGTTCCGTCGCGGCCGACGATAAACGTTTCCGGCACGCCATAAACGCCCCATTCGATCGAGGCCCGGCCATTGCCGTCGACACCGACCGCGCTGAACGGATTGCCGTAACGGCCAAGGAAGCGCCGCGCATTCTCCGCTACGTCCTTGTAGTTGATGCCGACGAGCTGCAGGCGCTTGTCCTTGGCGAGGTCGGTCAGCAGCGGCGCCTCGTCATGACAGGGCACGCACCATGATGCCCAGACATTGACGAGGCTGACCCTGCCCTTGAACATGGCCGGATCGAGCCCGGGCACGGCAGCGCCTCCACGCGTCAGGCCCTCGAGCGCGGGAAGCGCCGTTTGCGGCGCCGGACGCCCGATCAGTGCCGACGGTATCTTCGATGGATCGCCGCCATAGAGCCGCAGCAGGAAGAACGCGGCCAGCACGCCAAATCCGATCAGCGGCAGCATCACCAGCCAACGGCGCGCCCGAGAAGCCGGTTCTTCAGCGTGAGCGCTCATCGGATGTCCGTTGCGCCGCGGCCGGAGCGCCGCGTGATGCCGCTGGCCTCGAGATCGCGCAGCCGCGCCTTCTGGGTGCGATAATCGACCGTGATCCAGACGACCAGAAGCAGCACGACGATCGCGACCAGCACATAGGATGTGGCGATGAAGGACGCATAGGGGCCAAGCGACACCGTCATGCCGCGCTCACTTCATTCGGGAGCGTCACGCGGCTCGCCTGCATCATCTGCAGGCTGCGGACGCGCCGGCGCAGGATTTCGTTGCGCATCGCCGCCAGATGCAGCGTGACGAACAGCAGCGAGAACGCCAGCGCCATCACCAGCAGCGGAATCAGGAACGAGCGGTCCATGGTCGGGCCGCCCATGCGGATCACGGACGCGCCCTGGTGCAGCGTGTTCCACCAGTCGACCGAAAACTTGATGATCGGCAGGTTGATGGCGCCGACCAGCGTCAACACCGCAGCCGCCCGCGCCGCGCGCGAGGGATCGTCGACCGCGCGCCACAGCGCGATCAGGCCCAGATACATCAGGAACAGGATCAGTACGGAGGTGAGCCGCGCGTCCCATTCCCAATAGGTGCCCCACATCGGCCGGCCCCAGAGCGAGCCCGTGACCAGCGCGAGAAAGGTGAAGGCTGCACCGATGGGTGCCGCGGCTTTGGCGGCAACGTCGGCCAGCGGGTGCCGCCACACCAGCGTGCCGAGCGAGGCGATGCTCATCACGCCCCAGACGAACATCGACAGCCAGGCATTCGGCACGTGGATGAACATGATCTTGACGGTCGCGCCTTGCTGATAGTCGTCCGGCGCCATCGCGGACAGATACAGGCCGGCGGCAAGCAGGATTGCGGTCACAGCCATCAGCCACGGCAATGCGCGCGCGGTCAGCGACAGAAAGCGCGTGGGATTGGCGAGGTCGATCAGTGTCATGGCATTCTGATAATGGGGCTGGCCGTCGCAGGCAATTGGCCTGAAAAGCCTCGACAAGAGTTGATCAGCATCAAGTCAGTCGAGCCCGTGCCTGAGGCTGGCGGCTGCGGCGAACGGTCCGACCACAAAGCTCACCAGCGAGATCGCGCAAAGGATCGAGAATGGAGTTCCAAACGGGGTGGGGCCCACGATGACCGCCTGGGAGGCCGCGACACCAAAGATCAGCACGGGGACCGACAGCGGCAGCACCAGCACGGCCAACAGCAACCCGCCGCGATGCAGCGTCACCGCCAGCGCAGCTCCGATCATGCCGGTAAAGGTGAGGGCCGGCGTGCCGGCGAGCAACGTCAGCGCCACCGCTGCTGTCGCTTTGGCATCGAGATTGAGCAGCAGGCCCAGCGCGGGCGTTGCGACGATCAGCGGCAGGCCGGCGGCCAGCCAATGCGCCAGCGCTTTCGCCGCGCAGGCGAGTTCCAGCGGCGTTCGGCTCATCACGATCAGATCCAGCGAGCCGTCATCGTGATCGGCCGTGAACAGGCGGTCGAGCGTGAGCAGGCTTGCGAGCAGTGCGCCAAGCCAGAGGATCGCGGGCCCCAGCCGTTTCAGCAACTGCAGATCGGGTCCGATCGCAAACGGCATCAATACGACGACGGTGAGGAAGAACAGCACCCCGATCAGCGCCCCGCCGCCGACGCGCAGCGCGATGCGGACATCGCGGCGGATGAGCGCGGTAAGCGCGGTCATGGCGCGCCTCCAATCCGCAATTCCCTTGCCCCGATCCCGAGCGGCGCGTGTGTGGCCGCAACGATCAGGCCGCCAGCGGCGAGATGCTCGCGCATCAAGGCGGCAAAGACAACCTGCCCGGCGGCGTCGAGCGCCGTGGTCGGCTCGTCCAGCAGCCAGATCGGCCGCTTCACCGACAATAGCCGCGCGATGGACAGGCGCCGGCGCTGGCCCGCGGAGAGGAAGGCGGCCGGCAGATGGGCGGCGTGGCCGAGGCCGACGCGCGCAATATTTGCAGCGGCATCGCCGCTCGCGCCGCCCAAAAAATCCCGCCAGAAGGAAAGATTTTCCATCACCGATAGAGCCGGCTTCAGGGCGTCGCGATGGCCGAGATAGTGCGCCTGTTCGCTCAAGGTCAGTTCGGCGTCGCCGCCGGCAAGCTCGATCGATCCGCCTGCGGGATGCAGCAGTCCTGCAATCAGCCGCAGCAGCGAAGTCTTTCCGGAGCCGTTGGGGCCAGTCACGGCCAGCGCCTCGCCCGCGGCGTTCTCGAAATCGAGGCCGGAAAACACCTCCCGGCCGCCCCGCACACATATCAAACCGCGTCCCGAGAGCCGCATCTTGCCCTTCACAGCCCTCTGAATTTGCCCAACGATTTGGCCAAGGATTTTCTTGGGGTACCGCAGCCGAATTTGTTGCTGGCGAAGCGCTGCAGCACGATAGTCAGTGTGGCGGCGCTTCTAGAAAGATTCTATAAGCCCGAACCTTGATGCAGCACCGAAAGGGTGTCTGCAAGCCATTCGGTCTCACCCCGTTGACGGTGCTCAAATACCCTTGCTGGGTATCATGATGAACTGGGATTTTCTGACATGACCTCTCTCGACAGCTTCAAATGCCGCAAGACCCTCAAGGTCGGTGGCAAGACCTACGTCTATTACAGCCTGCCCACGGCCGAGAAGAATGGTCTGAAGGGGATTTCCAAGCTCCCTTATTCGATGAAAGTCGTGCTGGAGAACCTGCTGCGCAACGAGGACGGCCGCAGCGTCAAAAAGGACGATATCCTGGCGGTCGGCAAGTGGCTCAAGAAGCGCCAGCTCGAGCATGAGATCGCGTTCCGTCCGGCGCGCGTCCTGATGCAGGATTTCACCGGTGTGCCGGCGGTGGTCGACCTCGCCGCCATGCGCAACGCGATGCAGAAGCTCGGTGGCGATGCCGAAAAGATCAACCCGCTGGTCCCGGTCGATCTCGTCATCGATCACTCCGTGATCGTGAACTTCTTCGGCGATAACAAGGCTTTCGCCAAGAACGTGGTCGAGGAATACAAGCAGAACCAGGAGCGCTACGAGTTCCTGAAGTGGGGCCAGAAGGCATTCTCGAATTTTTCCGTCGTGCCGCCGGGCACCGGCATCTGCCACCA
>JAEZEU010000261.1 GCA_023432885.1 Pseudomonadota bacterium
GCGATCACGCGGTCGAGGATGGTGCGGCCGGCGATCTGGCGCATCGGCTTGTCGCCACCGCCCATCCGCCGCGCGAGACCGCCGGCGAGCAGAACACCCGGGATATTACTCGTCACGCGCTTCGCCTTTTCGCTTGTGGCGCGCCGATTCCTCCTCGACATAGTCGAGGTTCTGGTCGAACACGAGACGCTGCTGTCCCGACAGCGCGATGAAGCGTTTGCCGCGGGTGCGGCCGACCAGCGTGAGGCCCACCTGCCGCGCCAGCTCGACGCCCCAGGCAGTGAAGCCCGAGCGCGAGACGAGGATGGGGATTCCCATCCGTACCGTCTTGATCACCATTTCCGAGGTCAGCCGCCCGGTCGTGTACATGATCTTGTCGGCGGCATCGACGCCGTGCTGGAACATCCAGCCCGCGATCTTGTCGACGGCATTGTGGCGGCCGACGTCTTCCGTGTAGCAGATCGGTTGGCCCTCCTTGCAGAGCACGCAGCCGTGGATCGCGCCGGCCTCGAGATAGAGCGAGGGCATGGTGTTGATCGCATGCGTCATCTGGTAGAGCCAGGAGGTGCGCAATTCCGCTTTCGGCAAGTCAACGCTTTCAATCGCCTCCATGAGGTCGCCGAACGCTGTACCCTGGGCGCAGCCGGAGGTCTGGGTGCGCTTCTTCAGCTTCTGCTCGAAATTGGTGTTGTGCTCGGTGCGTACCACCACCACCTGAAGGTCTTCGTGATACTCGACCTCGGTGACGACGTCCTCATATCCAAGCATGTTCTGGTTGAGCAGGTAGCCGAGCGCCAGGTATTCCGGATAGTCACCGATCGTCATCATGGTGACGATCTCCTGCGCGTTGAGATAAAGCGTCAGCGGCCGCTCGACGGGGACCTTGATCTCGACCTCCGCCCCGTGCTGGTCGGTGCCCCGGACGCGCTCCGTCAGCCGCGGATCGTCCGGATTCGGCACGATCAGGGGGATGGGGGCCTTTTCGATCTTCATCATGGCCGCGACGTTAGCATGACTTTACCTGCACTCCGATATAAAGCAGCAGTGTACAGGATTTAAGGGCCGGTTCCGGCCCTCTGGAGACGACGATGAAAGTGATTGGCCTCGCAGGATGGAGCGGCGCCGGCAAGACGACCTTGCTCACGCGTGCGATTCCGCACCTGCTAAAGGAGGGCCTTCGCGTCTCCGTGATCAAGCATGCCCATCACGAATTCGACGTCGACGTGCCCGGAAAGGATTCCTGGGTGCACCGCCAGTCCGGCGCCTCGGAGGTGCTGGTATCCTCGAGCCGGCGCTGGGCGCTGATGCACGAACTGCGCGGCGCGGCGGAGCCGCGCCTGGAGGAGCTTCTGGCCAAGATGGCGCCGGTCGATCTTGTCCTGGTCGAAGGCTTCAAGCGCGAGCCGCATCGCAAGATCGAGGTTCACCGCGCTGCCAATGGCAAGCCATGGCTGTATCTCGATGATCCCGGCATTGTCGGCATCGTGACCGACGCCAAGGTCGAAACAAGGCTGCCGGTCGTTCATCTTGACGACATCGATGCCATCGCCGCGCTGATCAAGCGTTCGGCGATCTCGATCGAGGATCTCTTCTCGGAAGCGACCGCCTAGGGATTCGGATTCGCATGGCGCAACTGTCCGACGACTGCTTTGCCTTTGGCGGCCCGATGATGTCCGTGGACGAGGCCGTTGGCCTGATTGCCTCACGCGTCACCAGAATCGGGGAGGTCGAGATCGTTGCGCTTGCCGAGGCCGACGGCCGCATTCTCGCGCATGACATTACGGCGCCCCTGCCGCTGCCGCCCTTCACCAATTCGGCCGTGGATGGCTACGCCGTCGCCGGACGCGATCTGCCGCAGCGAGAGCCGGAGGCGTTTCCCGTGCTGGGCCGCGTGCAGGCCGGTGCATCGCCCGACGAGGCCGTCAAGGCGCGCCACGCTGTGCGCATCTTCACGGGCGCGCCGATGCCCGCCGGCGCCGACACGGTGTTCATGCAGGAAGACGTCCGGCTCGAGGGCGGTAAGGTCGTGCTTCCCGCCGGGCTGAAGCCCGGAGCCAATGTGCGCCCCGCCGGCGAGGACGTTCCACTCGGCTACGCCGGCCTCAGGGCCGGCCAGCGCTTGCGGCCGCAGGATGTTGCGCTTGCCGCCGCCTTTGGTCTGACGCGCGTCGACGTATGCCGCCGCATCCGCGTTGCGGTGTTCTCGACCGGCAATGAACTGGTTTCGCCGGGCGAAGCACGCGCCGCGCCGCAGCTGTTCGATTCCAATCGCTTCATGCTGATGGCGATGTTGCGCCGGCTCGGCTGCGAGGCCAGTGATCTCGGCATCTTCAGGGATGAGCCGAAAGCGCTCGCAGGCGCGCTAAAGCAGGTGGCCAGCCGGCACGATCTCCTGCTCACCACCGGCGGCGTCTCGACAGGCGAGGAGGATCACGTCAAGGCCGCGGTGGAGAATGCAGGTTCGCTCGTGCTTTGGCGGATGGCCATCAAACCCGGCCGGCCGGTGGCGATGGGAATCATCGGCGGCACGCCGTTCATCGGCCTGCCCGGCAATCCCGTGGCGAGCTTCGTCACCTTCGTCCATGTGGTGCGACCGACGATACTCGCACTGTCGGGCGCGCAGCAGGAGAAGCTCACGCCGATGCCGGTGCGCGCTGCCTTCTCGTACAAGAAGAAGATGTCGCGCCGGGAATATGTCCGCGTCTCCTTGCGCGAAGGCCCCGACGGCATGCTCGAGGCGCTAAAATTCCCGCGTGAAGGCGCGGGCCTGTTGTCTTCGCTCACTGAAACCGACGGTCTCGCCGAACTGGGCGAAGAGCTCACGCAGGTTTCGCCGGGCGAAACCGTCGGCTTCTTGTCCTACTCCAGCCTGATCGACTGATCGTCGTTGACGATGCCAATCCCGTTCGCCATTTTCACCGCATGACTACGACCAAACTCGATCTCGCCGGCCTGAAATGTCCGTTGCCGGCGCTCAAGACACGCAAGGCGCTGAAGTCGCTCGCCGCCGGCGACCGGCTGGAAGTCCTGTGCACCGATCCGCTCGCGGTGATCGACATTCCTAATCTCATCCGCGAGACCGGTGACAAGGTCGAGATCACCGAGCGCAGCGACAGCCGCATCGTGTTCTTGATAGAAAAGATGAATGACCCGATAGAAAAGACAAATGTCTGAGCGCGTCGTCAGCAGGTCAATTAGACGACTTCACTAGGGAATGCGATTGTCGCGTGCGACAATCGGTCCTACAAGCTTGCGCAATGCCGCCGGATTCGCCGGGCTGCTCTCCCTGTTCAACATCGGCGGCCGCTTCTTCTGGGCATCGCTGTCGGACAAGATCGGC
>JAEZEU010000355.1 GCA_023432885.1 Pseudomonadota bacterium
CATCGGGCGATCTGTGGCTCGATGGAGCGCTTCATCGGCATCCTGATCGAGCATTATGCCGGCAGTTTCCCGCTCTGGCTCGCGCCGGTGCAGGCGGTGGTCACCACAATCACCTCGGAAGCCGACGTATACGCCAAGCGCGTGGTGGAAGAAGCGCGCCGCGCCGGCCTGCGGGTCGAGATCGACCTGCGTAACGAGAAGATCAACTACAAGGTCCGCGAGCACTCGCTGGCGAAGATTCCGGCGATCCTTGCCGTCGGCAGGAAAGAGGCCGAGACGCATTCGGTCTCGGTCCGCCGCCTCGGCAGCGAAGGCCAGAAGGTGCTCCCCACTGCGGAAGCGATCGCCGCCCTCGTGGAAGAGGCGACGCCGCCGGATGTGAGGCGGGCGCGCGGGCTGACCTAGGCGCTCAGTGGTGTCTTCGCCCCGGCAAGTCGAGGCGGAAGTCGACGAATTCCGGTGGCCCCTCGGTCAGCCGCTGAATTCGCCGCTCACGCTCCTCCTCGGGCGTTTCGGGATCAATCAGCAGGCCGATTTCGGTCGCGGCCTGAGCCTCGATCGCAATGCCGCCGCACCGATGGTGCGGCGCCGGACCGATCGCGGGTTCCCGCGCGAGGCCGAGTTCGACCAGCCGCGGAATGGCATCTGCAGGATCGATGGCGAGAGCCGCTGCCCAGGCATTGACCCGGGCGGCCTGATCGGCCGTCAGGCGAACGATGTGCAATTCGATTGTTTTCGGTTCGGGCATGGCAGTGACCTCCGAAAGGAAGGCGACCTAATTCACCCTATCTGAGGCGTGGCACCGATCCTTGCGCGGGATCAAACCTGCCCGCCTTTCCAGTTTGGAATGCCAATAAAGATGGCCGTCTTGCTATCAGACAGCAAATGCAGATATCTGCATGAACCCCAACCGTGCGGTCCGCGATGCCTGATGCCATTGAACTCTTGATGACCCGCCGCTCGATGAAGCCGCGCGAGATGACTGGCCCCGGCCCCTCGCCCGCGGAGTTGGAGACCATTCTGACCATCGGCGCGCGCGTGCCCGATCACGGCAAGCTCGCGCCATGGCGCTTCATCGTGTTCGAGGGCGATGCGCGCGTCCGCGCCGGCGAAATCATTGCCGGCGTGTTTGCGAAGAAGAATCCCAAAGCCACGGCCGCCGAGATCGAGGTGGAGAAAAGGCGTCTCACGGATGCGCCGCTGGTGATCGGAATCGTCAGCTTTACCAAGCAGCATCCGAAGGTGCCTGCCTGGGAGCAGGAGCTGTCCGCGGGCGCCAGCGCCATGAACATGGTGACCGCGGCAACCGCGCTCGGCTTCGGCGCCTGCTGGCTGACGGGATGGTTCGCCTTCGACCGCGACGTACTTGATGGGTTCGGCCTGAAGCCGGACGAAAAGCTCGCCGGCCTCATCCATATCGGCAATGTCAGCAAGGCGAGCGAAGATCGCCCTCGACCCGCACTATCCGACATCGTGACGCGCTTTTAGCTTCCCACCCTTGAGGAGCGCGTACGCTTTACCGGCTTCGGCTTCCGCCCAATCTTGGTTAAGGCTTGGCTCCGATCCTGATATGGATCGCGTTGGCGCTTTCCTCGCTGTCCGGAACCTGTTTCGCAAATGCAGTCAATCCTTCGTCCCGCAGGGCGCGCAGAAGAACGTTGGCTGGCTGGCCGGGCGCTCCCCAATCCGACCGCCGCGATTCGGCGATCACCACTTCGAGCCCCTTGAACACGGCGATGCCGGCCGCGGGCTCCCCTGGCGGGACATATCCAGAGCCGTTTGCAACCGCCTGTCTCTTCCAGCCGGCAGCATGAAGCGCTTTCCCTATATCGCCCATCAGGGCAACAGCTTCGGGGTCAAGGTTGACCGAGAAAACGAACGGAGTGCCACGAAACTCCTTGAGCGCATCGGCTAACCGCTGTTGGGATGCGGGGCCGATCGTCCTCGGACTATCGGCCCAATATGCCAGAGCGACGCCGACCAGGACGAGAACAGCAAACGCGATCGCCAGTCCTCGCTCCCATGCGCCCTTCGATATCCTGAGAACCAGAAGAGCAACTTCGCCGCTCAATCCTATCAGCAGCAGGATCTCCCCGATCTCCCTGAGCCAGCTGAAGAGAACCAGGGAAAAAGCAGGAGTATTCAGCATCAAGGCGCTCCAGGTCGCAGGCTGGCAAGCGGTTCATGAGCCCGCATCATTGGCAGCCGCGGGTCCGCAAAAACGAACGAACGGTCCTAAGCCACAGGAGATTAACAAGTCACTACGGTGGTCGCGCAGGCCTCCACTGGGAGGCTTTCGCGACCATTGGCGGTCCGGGACGATGGGAGTTTCACGCCGCCTTCACCGCCTGAGCCCTGAAGCGGCACAGGCGTTGCTCAAGCTCGCTCGCGGGCAGGCTAAACAGGAAGTCCTGCACCTCGTTGCAACCTTGCGGAGCGGCCAGTCGAGTTGGTCGGTGATCTCGAAATCTTCGGCCGTGGTCATGATGTTGGGGCTGCGGCGCAGCCTCCGAAATGGCGGGCACGATAGTCACACAATCGCTTCGCCGGGCGCGGTCGTCGCCGTCGATCTCCAGATGTGCTGCCCCTGCGCCGCTAGTCTAGCGCGCCACGACCTCGACCTCGCCATCAACGCCGTTGACCACGTTGAAGGGACGCTCGAAAACCTTGCCCTCGTTCTTGGCGATGGCGCGGTACTCGCCTTCCGAGAGCACGACGCGCGGGAACGCGCCGATGGACTCCTTGATGACGTCGCCGCCCGGCGTGATCACCGACCACGCAGTGTTCGCAAGCGCCTCGCCGCCCCTGTCGCTGACCAGCTTCAGCGTGATGACCGCCGCGCGATGCGTGATGATGACATCGGTGAGCCGGCCGGCCTGCACGCGGATGTCGGAGCGCACCACCGAATTGGCATCGCCGTAGTTGGAGATGATGTAGTACGTGCCCTCCGGCAACAGCGCGACATCGCCGGCCGCGACGTTCGGAATCAGCGAGGAGCGTTCCGATGTCTCGAACTGGCTACCCTTGTAGATCGAGAACGAAATCTGGTTGGGCGGAATCTTGCTTGTGCCGACGCGGCCCTCGATGCGCAGGCCGCCGGCGGGAAGGATGAAGGATTCGCGGTCGGTTTCCGATTTCAGTGTCACCGAACGCGTGGCGCTGACGAGCCCGAGCGCGACATGCACGACATAGCTTCCGGGCGGCAGCACGATATTCGGCGTGGCGCCGCGCTCCTCGCGGATCAGCTTGAAAGTACCATTTTCGTCCGGCTTGTCGGCGAACACCCGCCATACCAGCCCGCTGGTGATGACCGGAAGGTCCTTGCCGTATTTCGCCGTCAGCGCCAACACGGCCTGTCCGGCCGTCGAGGTGCCCGGCGGCGGCAAGGCGGGCGCGTTGGCGACGGGGGGCTGGCCCAGGCCCGGCTGGATCAGCGTTGGCTGTGTCAGCGTCGGCGGCAAAGTGGGACCCGCATCGGGACCGGAAGGCGGAGCAAGGTTCATGGCCGGGCCCCCGGGCGGCGCGTCCGGAACGGAGGCCGGCGGTACCGGGGGTGGCCGGTCGGAAAACCACTGGGCTGAGGCCGGAGGGGCGCAAAACGCCAGCCAGAAGACAAGCCAAAACGCGCTGCCAAGCCCAATGGGCCGCCCGCCGCCCGCTGTTCCCTTACCCCGCCAAATCATGGCCATGCTTTTCACTGAAAACGAGGCAAATTCAAGCCTGCGTGACTCCAGGTCCCGCCCGCTTGGGGAACCTCGGGGCGGCCCCAATCTTTAATCAACATGTCGCGTTGCGGTCGTATTCCCCCTTGGCCGGCCCGGGCCGCTCCACTGGGCATAAACCATGCATCCGCTCTGGAGTGGCCAAGCGCAGGCCGCGCGGCATTATGTTGCGCGAGCAGGAGAAATGTCGGTGCTGAACAGCTGGATTGGTCGAGGCGCGGATACCAGGCGGACGTCCGACAAGGTCGGGCTCGGAACGACGCGCCGGCCTGTGATCGGTCTTGCACTCGGCGGGGGGGCCGCACGCGGCCTTGCCCATATCGGGATGCTGCGGACCCTGATTGCGCACGGCATCCTGCCTAATGTCGTCGTCGGCACCTCGATCGGCGCAGTCATCGGCGGGGCCTATGCCGCGGGCCAACTCGACAAGCTGGAGGAATGGGCGCGCGGCCTGCAGCCGCGCAACATCCTCGGCTATCTCGACATCCGCCTCAACGGAAGCGGCCTGATCGGCGGCACCAAGCTCGCAGCCGAGCTGGATGCTTCCATGGGGCAGATCCTGATCGAGGACTTGCCGATCAAATATGGCACGGTCGCCACCGAAGTCCGCACCGGACACGAAATCTGGCTGACTCACGGCCGCGTCGTCGATGCGATGCGCGCTTCCTATGCTCTGCCCGGCATCTTCTCGCCGGTGCTGGTCGGCGATCGCTGGCTGGTCGATGGTGCACTGGTCAACCCGGTGCCCGTGTCGGCCGCACGCGCCTTCGGCGCAGAAATCGTGATCGCCGCCAATGTCTCCAGCGACGTATTTGCGCACGGCACCACGGTCTATGCCCACGGCCAGTCCGTTGTCGCACCGGAACCGGAGGCGGAGCCGGAAGCACCCAAGCGCGGCTTGCGGCGGCTGTTCTCCGCCGAACGGACCATGAAGCGAGAATTCTTCGGCAGCGCGGCGCGGCCGGGGATCTCCTCCGTCATGGTCGATGCCTTCAACATCATGCAGGACCGCATCACCCGGGCGCGGCTTGCCGGAGACCCGCCGGATCTGCTGATCTCGCCGCGCGTCGGCCGGATCGGCTGGTTCGACTTCCACCGCGCGGATGAGCTGATTGCGCTTGGCGCGCGGGCTGCGGAGCGCGCCATCGATTCCATCCAGGAGGCGATCCACATTCTCGCGCCGCCGGCCAACGAGCCTGCGGGGCCGGTCGAAAAGTCCGAGTAGGACCGTCAGGCCGTCTTGATGTATTCGCGCAGCGCTTCCTGCTCGCGCTCGTATTCGCCGACGCGCCATTTCACGACGTCGCCGATCGAGATCAGGCCGGCCACCTTGCCGTCCTCTATAACAGGCAAATGCCGGAACTTGCCGTTGGTCATCATTTCCATGATCTCGCTGACGGTGTCCTTCTCGCGACAGCCGACGACCTTGCGCGTCATGACCGCACTGACCGGCTCGTCCATCACGCTGGCCCCGCGCTCGCCCAAGACGCGAACGATGTCGCGCTCCGACAAAATGCCCTCGATGCGGCCCTGGGTCATGACCAGCACGGCACCAATCCGGCGCTCGCTCAACAGCTTGACCGCGGCCGAGACCTTTGCGTCCGGCTCTACGCTCAGCACGTGATGACCCTTGAAATCGAGAATTGCCCGTACCGTCATCGTTGCCTCCCTGAAGCCGGCCGTGCCCCGAAAAAGGATGCGACCTTTATTAGCGAGCCTTCAATTAACAGCTTCACGCCGATTTGGTTTCGGCGCGAGGGAACAAAACGCAGCGACAAAAACGCCAGCCGGATTTGTTTGGTCAAAGCAACATGGCGATGATCGCTTAAATCGCAACGGCCCGCAAGCGCGGTCAAATGTCCCGCGATGACGCATCGGCGGCCGCCGCGGCCGCGCGCGGCACCGGGTCGAACAGCGAGAACAGCATCAATCCTGCGATGAAGCCGCCGATGTGGGCCTGCCACGCCACGCTCGCTCCCTCGGCGCCGACCGAGATCGAGCCGAGACCGAAGATAATGTTGACGCCGAACCACACCGCAAGGAAGGCGAGCACGCGCGGATTGCGCAGCGCCCGTCCTAGCGACAGCGCCGGCACCTTCGCGGCTGCGTCCGCATCGCCGCGCCTGAAAGAGAGGAAGCTGCCCTTGACGAAGGCAAAGCGGATCGCGGCCGCCATCGCCCCCGACACCGAGGCGGATGCGCCGATCATCGGCGCAATCGCGTGCTCGTGGGTGACGAGATGGGCCAGCGCGCCGGCTGCCGCCGTGACCGCCATGAAGACGTAGAAGCGGATCGCGCCGAAACGCCGCGCCAGCGCGCTGCCGAACGGCAACAGCCACAGCACGTTGAAGAATATGTGGCTCAGATTGGCATGCAGCAGCGAATAGGTGACGAACGTCCACACTTTCGCGCCCGCCCCGCCCGGAAAATAGATCTGCAGGGCACTGGCGTCGTAGCGGCGCGGGATGAATCCGAAGACGTCGATGGTCCAGGTCTCGGCTTCCGGCGGCTGAAAGACCCGCAGATGGATAAAGGCGATCAGCGCGATATATGCCGTGAGCGCGCCCGGCAGCGTGAGGATCGGCTCGCGCGGCGGCTCCTGCGACGGTGGCGGCTGATATACGGGAACGGATTCCAAGGGAGCGATGGCCTTCTCGGCGGGTGATCCGTTCAGATAGGCGGCTTTGCCCGCATTGTGCAAGTGCACACGACAACTTGGTGAGAGCCAGCAGCCCAGGAGTGGGAAGCGGAGCTTCTGCTGCGAGAGGCAGGTCCCACGATGCCGAGCAAGGACTCTTTGCTGCACTGCCTCCGGGCCACGAGAGAGGCGAAGGTGGGGACGAAAAAGGGCGGGTGCTGAGAACACCCGCCCTTGAGCCGTTGATTCTTTCGCGCCTGAAGGGGCATCCCCACCCCTCCCACGCGACGACCAAACTTGTTGACGCCACCTGTGTAACGAAGCGCGGGGGCAACCTGGAACAAGCTTCCGCACTGGAGTGAGTGTGACCTTATTCAGGTAGGCCCGCCCCGCCAACCTCATCGTTAAATTTACCTTAACGCAGCAAAGGCGACGCAATTTGCCCGAAACGATCGATGCGGCATGGACGCTGCACGGCCCGTCCTGCACAACAACCACGGGGAAGGCGCTTGCACGAAACCGGGACAGATATGTCCCGACGAGTGGGCCACGGGGCAGGACATGAAACATCCTTCGAGCCGCGAGTTTTACGCCTATTGGGACCGGATGCGCGGCACCGCGCCGGCCCCCGACCGCAGCGACGTCGAGCCGTCGGCGGTGCGCGAACTGCTCGGCGACATTTTCGTGCTCTCCTATGAAGCCGAGGCTGGCTATCCCTTCCGCGTCGCGGGAACCCGGGTCTGCGCCCTCCTCGGCCGCGACCTGAAGAACCAGAGCTTTTCCGCCCTGTTCACGCGCGAGGCCCGGCACGAGATCGAGAGCATGATCGCCGTCGTGGCCGAAGAAACCCTGCCCGCCATCGCCGGCCTCACCGCAACATCCGACACCGGCGAAGCCGCGCACCTGGAATTGCTGTTGCTGCCCTTCTCCGCCCGCGCGCACGCGCCGGTCAGCCTCACCGGCGTGCTCGCCCCGTTCGAAAGCGAGCTCAACCGCCTCGAGAATTTCGGCATCACCTCCTACCGCTATTTGCACCGCCAGGAGAAACTCCTGCCACGCGCCATCCGCAAGCTGCAGATCGCCCGCGGCTTCATGGTCTATGAGGGCCTGCGCTAGCGGCTGACGCTGAGAGACGAAGCTGGTAGGATGCTCCGAAAAACCGGAGGGAGCACCGCCATGGACGCCGTCACGCCGAAGGCCGATCATTCCCATCTCGTTCGTCCCGATGAAATGGAATGGCAGAAGACCCGCTTCCCCGGCTGCGAGGCGAAGACGCTGCTGTTCGACCGCAAGACCGGCCTGATGACCGCCCTGATGCGCTTCGCTCCCGGCGCGGTGCTGCCCGACCATGAGCATGTCAACATCGAGCAGACCTACGTGCTCGAGGGCTCCCTCGTCGACAAGGAAGGCCCGGCCGAAGGCATCGAATGCAAAGCCGGCGAGTTCATCTGGCGCGAGGCCGGCAGCCGCCATGTCGCCTGGTGCCCGCAGGGCGGCTTGATGCTCGCGATCTTCCAGGTGCCCAACAAGTTCTTCGAAGCCGATGGCCGCGTCCGCGATGCCAACGGCAACGACTGGGACGAAGCCTGGGGCCACACGAGCCACGCATGAACCCTTGCGCGGCATGAAGCGCGCATCGCAATTCCGACACTTCCCTCGCTCGATCCGCCCCGCTACGGTGATTACCGCAAAACACCAGCGCCGGCTGCGGACTGTTCCGCACGGCGAAACCGGACAGGAGGACACCAGCGGATGTTTTCGCATATCATGATCGGCACCAACGACCTGGGCAGGGCCAAGACCTTCTATGACGCGCTGCTTGGCACGCTCGGCGTTCCGGCGGGCCGGGTCGATCGCCATCGCATCTTCTGGCGCACCAAGACCGGCACCTTCTCGGTGACCAAGCCGATCGACGGCAAGCCCGCCACCTTCGCCAATGGCGGCACCATCGGCTTTGCTGCCGATTCCATCGACGCTGCCAACGCGTTTCATACCACCGGCCTCGCCCACGGCGGCACCAGCTGCGAGGATCCGCCGGGCATCCGCGAGGGCGGCGGCGTGAAGCTGTACATCGCTTACCTGCGCGATCCCGATGGCAACAAGCTCTGCGCGCTGCATCGGGTGCCGGCGTAGGCGGAGGTGGGCTCCACAGTCGAACC
>JAEZEU010000369.1 GCA_023432885.1 Pseudomonadota bacterium
TCCTCGGGCACCACCATGTAATATCCCTTGTCCGCCCCGGTGCGCGAGGTGTGCTCGATCGACATGTTCGTCCATGCCCCCGTGACAATGACGATGTCGCGCCTCAGCGCCTTCAGCACGGTTTCAAGCCGCGTTCCCTCCCAGGCGCTCATGCGCTGCTTCTCGACGATATGGTCTCCCGATTGTGCTTCGAGGCCGGGCACGGGAGCGGCGCCCCAGCCTCCGCGCACCATGGCTCTTGCATCCGCAAGGCCCTCGAAGAGCGGGGCGTTCATCGTCACGCCGGGGGCGCCGGCTTCAACCACGAACCAAACATGGATGACGGGAATGCCGCGCTCGCGTGCAGCCGCAGCAAGCCGGGCGGCGTTGGCAATCGCGTTCTGCTCGCGGCAATGGATAGGCGACCCGGAGGCGGCAAACGCACCGCCTTCCATCACGACATCGTTCTGCATGTCCTGGATGATGAGCGCGCAGCGGGAAGGATCGAGCGCATAGCCGGGAGCCGCCTTCAGCGTGCCATTGCGGGCGACGCTGGCGCCCGCCTGAGGTTTGGAATCGCTTCGTCCGCCCGCTTGCCGCATCTGCATGTAGGGCTCGACGCGAGGGCCGACTTTCGTCTCCACCGCATATACGGAATGGGTCGCGGTTAGGAACAGTGTGCGAAAATCGGGGCCGCCCCAGGTGAGATTCCCGACGAGCTCGGGTACGCGCAGCTTGCCGATCAGTGCGCCATCAGGTGCAAAGACCCAGACGCCGCCCGGACCGCAAACCCAAACATTGCCTTGCGCATCGCATTTCATGCCATCAGGCACGCCCGGCTCGCTCGGCGAATAGATTCCGGAAGCGAAAACCCGCCCTCTGGCCAGTGTGCCATCGGGCTGGACGTCGAAGATGCGGATCAGCTGCTGCACCGTGTCGTTGATGTAGAACAGCTTTTCGTCTGGAGAAAAGCAAAGCCCGTTCGGCTGTTCGAACAGGTAGCGATCCACCAGCAGCTGCGGCTTTCCGCCGCCCGGCGGCAGGCGATAGACGCCCTGGAAGCCGAGCTGGCGCGGCCGCTCCACCCCGTAGACGGGCATGCGACCATACCAGGGATCGGAGAAATAGATTGAACCGTCCGATTTCACGCAGACGTCGTTAGGGCTGTTCAGCTCCATCCCCTCGAAATGCGAGCCGAGGACCTCGCGTCGCCCGTCCGGCTTCTCCCGCACGAGAGTCGAGGTTGCGTGCTCGCAGACGATCAGGTTGAGTTCGGCATCATAGGTCATGCCGTTGCACTTGTTCGCCGGTTTCATCACCTCTCGGATGCCGGTTGAATCATGGCGGCGGCGCACATCGCCGGGCATGTCGGAGAACAGCAGGTAGCCTTCGCGCGGGTGCCACACCGGACCTTCGGTGAACTGGAAACCGGTGCCGATCTGGTGCACGGGTGCCCAGAGATCGACGAGGTCGGCAAAGCCGGGCCGGACGGCGACATGCGTTGTCATGGCGAACTCCCTAGGTCGCGCGGTTCTTTCATGCCGTTCGATCTCGTTTCTTACATCGGGAACCAGTTGCGCGCTGGCAGGCTTTGCACCACGGGGCCGGGAACGGCCATGTCCATTCTCCCGATCACCTGTCCGCTGCCGATCTTCGCCGGCTTGTCGTGAATCGGCAGAAGGAATTTCGAACCGGCCAGCAACTTCTTGATTGCGGCCTTTTCCTCGCGCTTTGAGACGCCGTGATTGCCGGTCGTGCGCGGCTCGTTGGCATGAATTTCGTGGAAGGGGTTCACGATCTGATCGTTGAAATCGTAGATCACGTCGCCGCAGATCGTGGCGCGCCCCTCGACCGTGTCGACATGGACATTCATCGAGCCCTCGGTGTGGGCGCCGGCCGCCTCCAGATAACAGCCCGGGAAGAGCTCGATCATGCCGGTGAGCTCAAGATCTTCAAGGCGCAAGGCGTCCTTCGTGTGAAGACGGTCGATCAGGTGCTTGATATCAGGCGCGGGGTATTGGGGATGCATCAGTCCCGACACGGAATATTCCAGCTCGCGGCGGTTGATGATCACGGTCGTGTTCATCGGGAAGAGTTCGTCCTTTCCGGCATGGTCGATGTGCAGGTGCGTGTGCAGCACGTAGCGCACATCGCCCATCCGCACGCCGTACTTGGCGAGCTGGTTCTCGATCATGTTCTCGTGGAACTGGAGGCCGCGCATGCCGAGGCTCTCCATGATCTGGTTGTGGCGATAGCCGGTATCGACCACCACGGGCCAGGGGCCGCCGAGGACCAAGAAGCCATAGGTCGGCACGCGGCGCGTCCGGCCGCAATCGCGTCCGAGCACGAGGAAGCTCGCCTCCAGCTCGATGTCGCCATAGTCGAGGATCTTGATTTCGAGCGCCATGCGGGCCTCCCTCAGTTCTGTCCGAGGCGGTAGACCCGCCTTGCCGTCTCGTTGAACACCGCCGCGCGCGCCGCTTCCGGCACGGCCGCGAGATGCGCCGCCATCAGCTCCGCATAGGATGTCCAGAGCTTCTCGATCGGGAAATTGGAGCCGAACAGGCAGCGCTCGGCCCCGAACAAAGCGAGCGTCTGCGCGGCGACGAAGCGGATATGCTCGGGGTCGTTGCGGCGCAGGAAGGTGCCGAGCCCCGAGAGCTTGCTGACGATGTTGGGCTGGCTCGCCAGCAGGCTCATGCCGTCGCGCCAGGTGGCGATGCCGCCGGGGGACAGGTCCTCCAGCATGCCGGCATGCTGAAGCACGAAGGTCACGCCCGGGCAGGCGGCGGCGAGGTCGGCGGCACCTGCCATCTGGCCGGCGAAGACCTGCAGGTCGAAGCTGTATCCGTAATCGCCGAGGCGGCCGACATTGGCGACGAGGCGCGCGTCGCGGGCGAGGTCCGGCGCGGCCGCGAAGCGGTAAAGCGCGTTATCGTGCCAGTGCAGCTGCATCCGGACGCCGCGCACCCGCGGATTGCGGGCCAGCGCGTCGAGCTGCGGGCGGGCATCCTCGGCCAGCATGTCGGCATAGGCGACGATGGCGATCGGGAAGCGGCTGCCTTCCGCGGCGCGCGAGACATAGGCGACCTCGTCGAGATAGCGCGCTGGCGCCCAGTTCGCCTGGACATAGACGGCCTCGGTGACGCCGCTGGGACGGCAGTCCGAGAGATATTCGGCGATGGGATAATCACGGCGGATCGGCTCATAGGG
>JAEZEU010000169.1 GCA_023432885.1 Pseudomonadota bacterium
CGGCATGACGCTGCAGGAGGCGGTGGAGGCGCCGCGGGTCTGGACCGAGGGCAACGCGCTGGAGGTCGAGCCGGCCATGCCGGAGAGCGTGCGCGCGAAACTCACCTTGGTGGGCCACAAGGTGACGGAAATGTCGACGGTCGGCGGCGGCATGAACGGCATCGAGTTCGGCGAGGATGGCACTCTGAGCGGCGCCGCCTGCTGGCGTGCCGACGGCACCCCGGTCGGCATGTCCGGCGGCCTTGCGCGGGCCGGCGTGCGGTTCGGCTTGAGGTGATCTAGCAAGCCTCGCCCCGCGTCAAAACCCGTCATGCCCGCGAAAGTGGGTATCCAGTACGCCGTGGCCTCTCGATTCTGTCGCAACTGCTCTGCAATACTGGATCATCCGCTTTCGCGGATGATGACAGCGGAATTTGCGGCTACTTCCGTACGCAGATCACACGGACGACGGAGGCTTTCGCATCCGCACCGGTGCTCGCCGCCGTCACGGCATTGGCTTTCAGGAAGTCGCGCACGGTCTCGGCCGGCACCAGCGCTGCCTGCGGCGGGGCGCTGTTCGTTGAGCCTGCAACCAGCACTGGCTTCAGCTGCACAAGGCCAGCAAACCTGCCGTCCGCATCCATAGCGGCGGCGCCCGAGAAACCGATTGCCGGAGCGGGTACGAGATCGGCGCCGTTGACCGACGCCTTTACCGTGCTGACGGCATTGCCGCCGCCTTGATTCTGCGGATCGGCGATCCCCGTCAGCTCGACAGCGGCCTTGCCGCCACCGGCAAGGTTCAACGGCTTGAGTCCGCGCGTGCCATAAATGCGCAGCAGCGCGAGGTCCCGCTCCTTGTCTTCGGCGATGCGCTCTGCATTGCCGAAGCCGGCAATGGCGATGGTCGCGCAGGCTTCGACGAGCTGACGGTCGGTGACGATGCTGCCGTCTTCGGCCACGACGATGCCGGTGCCATATTCCACCGCCTTGCGCGGCGGCGGGCCGGCCTGAGGTCCGCTCGGGAAGGGCGTGAAGGCGCTCGACATCGCGATGACGACCGGCTCGACGGTATTCTCCACCGCCTGGTCGTACAGAATCGTCATGATCCGGATCTCGTCGCCCTTGAAGGTGCCGCGCACGTAAAACTTCTTCAGGCCCTGCAGGCCCGAGAGCACGAAAAATTCCGGTTTCACCACGCTGTATCCGACCTTGCGGCCCGCGGGCTCCTTCTTCTCCTGCTCCGCGAGTTTTGCGGTGGCAGGGTTTGCTTCCTTGCGCCGCGCCAGAACGATCTGGACAGTGCCGGTCGGGGAGGTCCATTTGGCGCCGCTGGCGTCGCTGGTCAGCTGCGGCACCAGCTTCGTGGGGATGCCGAGCCGCGCGCCGGTGCCGGGGTCGGTGACAATCCTCCAGCCGACACTCTCCTGACGCCGGCGCGCGGTGTCGGCGAGGATGCCGCGCTCTTGCGGGTTGAGCACGCCGGTTTGTTTCGCGCCGCGGCTCTTCTGGAATTCCTTGATGGCGTTGACCATCCGCTCAGAGACTTCGCCGGCGATTGCGCCGTTATATTCGCCGACCCAGGCCAGGTCCGATTGCAGCGCCAGCCGCTCTGCCTGTGTCATGGCATTGGCGGTGTCGGCCGGGGCCTGCACGCCCGGAGGACGGACCGTGGTGGTCGCGACCGGCTTTGGCTTGCTGCCCGTGCTCGCCGGCGCCTGCATCTGGGCCTCTGCGGGGCCGCCCATGGCCGCGATCAACAATGTTGCCGAAAGCACCGTTCTCATGACAAATCCCGGATTGCAGGCCTCGCCGATTATGCACATCTGCTTGGTAGGCAACAACCGGACGCCGGTTCAGTGGCGGCTTCATCCTGAGGCGCGGCGCCAGCCGCGTCACGAAGGATGGACGAGACAGGGACCTCATGGTTCTCAAGGCGATGCGCAAGCATCGTGCGGAGCCTCACCATGAGGGGAGAGACAGGATGCTGAGCGAAAAAGAACTCGAACGGTATGCCCGCCACATCGTGCTGCGCGAGGTCGGCGGTCCCGGCCAGGCGGCGCTGAAGGAGGCATCCGTGCTGGTGATCGGCGCGGGCGGGCTTGGCGCGCCGGCGTTGATGTATCTGGCGGCAGCAGGTGTCGGCACGTTGGGGGTGGTCGACGACGACAAGGTGTCGCTCTCCAATTTGCAGCGCCAGATCATCCACACCACGCCGGAGGTGGGGCGGCTCAAGGTGGACAGTGCGGCCGAGCAGATCCGCGCGCTCAATCCTCATGTGCTGTTCGAGTCCCATGCCGTCCGGCTCAATGCTGCCAACGCCATGACCATCATCGGTGGCTACGACCTCGTGCTCGACGGCTCGGATAATTTCGAGACGCGCTATCTGGTCTCCGACGCCTGTTATCTCGCCGCCAAGCCGCTGATCACGGCGGCGCTCGGCATGTTCGACGGATCGCTGACTACCATCCGCGCCCATGAGCGCAACGCAGAGGGCGAGCTGAATCCGACCTACCGCTGCCTGTTTCCGGAGCCGCCGCCTGCCGGCACGGTGCCGGCCTGCGCGGAGGCCGGCGTGATGGGCGCGCTTGCGGGCGTGCTGGGTTCGATGATGGCGCTGGAGGCGATTCGCGAGATCGTCGGCTTTGGCGAAGGTCTCGTCGGCCGTCTTCTGATGATCGATGCGCTGTCGATGCGCTTCGAGACCCTGCGCTACAAGCGCGATCCGCAAAACCCGCTCAATGGCAATGCGCCGACCATCACGGATTTGAGCGGGCATCGCTAGGGGGTCAGCGGGAGCGCCATCTCAATATTTTCGGGGCGCCGAGATCGTTGTAGGCGATGACGATGTCCGCCTGCTGCGCAGGTAGGCATTCGGCAAGATAACGCTGCTGCCCGCCTGCATATCGCCGACTGGAGGGCGTGTCGGGATCCAGCGTATCCGGCGTGCCGTCTCGGGCGGCATTGCGCGCCCGCGAGACCGCGAAATCTACCTGCAGAAAGATCGACAGGTCCCAATATTCGCGCAATTCGGGACGATGCAGGAAAATGCCGTCGACGATCAGGACGGCGCTCGCTGCCGCCTCTTGAAACTCCTGTGCCATGAGATGGTCGGTGCGATGGTCGAAATGCTTTCCCACGTACTGGCCCGAGCCTTTCGGGCCCAGCGGATCAAGCAGCAGGCGGCGAAACGCCGCGTAGTCATAGGAATCCAGATAGAAACCGTCGCTCGAATAGCGTCCGCGCGCGTAGCGGACGCAGCGCGGATTGTGGAAGTCGTCGACGCCGGCGCGGATGACCTGACGGCCCCTTGCGATCACCAGCGGCGCCAGCGCATCGGCCAGCATGGTCTTGCCGGCACCATCGACGCCGTCGATCGCGACGCGGATGCGCCGGTTCGGATGCAAAGCGGCAATGGTATCAGCGAGGCGGTCCAGCAGTGTGCTGCGAGCTTCGCTCACGGCGTCGCGCTCACGTCATGCTCGGCAGCACGCGACCGGTAGGGTCCCCCCATTTCTACTTTGCATGGGGTTGTTTTCGCGGTTTTGGTCCGGGCCCGCCACCACAACTCAGAGCATGCTGGGCAGCACGCGATCCGGCGGCTTGTGGTTGTCGAGGAAGGTTCTGATATTGATGATCACCTTCTCGCCCATGTCGACGCGGCCTTCGATGGTGGCCGAGCCCATATGCGGCAGCAGGGTCACCTTGCCGGCCCTGCCGAGCCGCACCAGCTTCGGATTGACCGCCGGCTCGTGCTCGTAGACGGCGAGGCCGGCGCCGCCGATCTCGCCGCTTTCGATCAGCTTGATCATGGTGTCTTCGTCGATCACCTCGCCGCGCGCGGTGTTGACGATATAGGCCTCCTTCCGGATCAGCTTGAGCCGCCTTGCCGACAACAGATGGTACGTCGCGGGCGTATGCGGGCAGTTCACCGAGATGATGTCCATCCGCGCCAGCATCTGGTCGAGGCTTTCCCAATAGGTCGCCCCCAGCTCCTCGGCGATCTGCGGCGCCACGGGACGGCGGTTGTGGTAGTGGATCTGCAGGCCGAAGGCGCGGGCGCGGCGCGCCACGGCCTGTCCAATGCGGCCCATGCCGACAATGCCAAGACGTTTTCCGCCGATGCGGTGGCCGAGCATCCAGGTGGGCGACCAGCCCGCCCAGTGCTGCTTGCCCTCGGTGAGGATGGAAGCGCCCTCGATCATGCGCCTCGGTACCGCGAGGATCAGCGCCATGACCATGTCGGCGGTGTCTTCGGTGAGCACCTTCGGCGTGTTGGTCACCGTGATGCCGCGGGCGTGCGCGGCGACGACGTCGATATTGTCGACGCCATTGCCGAAATTGGCGATCAGGCGGAGCTTGCAGTCGGGGTGCTTCAGCACCTCTTCGGTGATTTCGTCGGTGACGGTCGGCACCAGCACGTCGGCGGTGCGAACGGCTTCGGCGATCTGCTCCGGTGTCATCGGGATATCGTCGAGATTGAGCCTCGCGTCGAACAGCTCGCGCATCCGGGTCTCGACCGAGTCCGGCAGCTTGCGCGTAACGACGATGAGAGGCTTTTTCTTAACCGACATTTCCTGCTCTCATGAGGCTGAGCTTGATGAAGAGCCTGCCGTTCAGACCTCATTAACCCGGGTGTTCGACACTGCAATCTTGCAGTGCGGTACCC
>JAEZEU010000172.1 GCA_023432885.1 Pseudomonadota bacterium
GGGCGCAAGGTGATGATGGTCGGCGATGGCATGAACGACGCGCCGTCGCTGGCGGCGGCCAGCGTCTCGATGTCGCCGGTCAGAGCCACGCATCTGAGCCAGGCCACCGCCGATCTCGTCTTCCTCGGCACGGAGTTGTCGCCCGTGGTCGCCGCCATCGACTACGCGCGGAAGGCCGTAGCCCTGATGAAGCAGAACATCTGGCTCGCGGTCGGCTATAATGCGCTCGCGGTGCCAGTGGCGATCGTGGGGCTTGCCACACCGCTGATTGCGGCCGCTGCCATGTCCGGCTCCTCGGTACTTGTGATGCTGAACGCGCTGCGCGCGCGCCGTGCGGGATTGGAGGTGCGCTGATGGAGGTACTGGTTTATCTCGTACCGCTGGCGCTGCTGCTGGGTGGCCTTGGCCTCGCGGGCTTCCTCTGGTCCCTGAAGAGCGGCCAGTTCGACGACCTCGACGGCGCCGCCTGGCGCGCGATCGCCGATGACGATCCGCCGCAGGTCAGGCAAAAGTAGCTGGAAAGCCTGCGGTTTGGTTCTGTTCCCGGTAACCTTGACGGCGGCGCACGGCTGGAATTGCGAGGAGGATTGCCTAGATAATCAGGGTTCCTTACCGGCACTTCAGGACCGATTATGGACCCGATTACTGCCCCGAAACGCGTTCTCGCCGCCGTCGTCTGCACCGTGCTCGTGGCGCTGGTTACGCCTGCGCGCGCGGATGAATATCGCGCCGGGGATTTCCTCAATCTCGATCTTTCGCGGGCGGTGCTGTCGCCGAAGCGGCTGGGACCGCCGGCCGAATTCGCACCGGTGGCGGTGGAAGCCCGCACCGATGCGAAGCAGATCGTTGCTGAACCGAAGGCAGGCCGTCGGCCCATCGTGCGGACTTCCAAAGTAGAGGCTGCGCGCGTCGTCAAGCCCTCGCCGGTTGTCAGGCAGGCGCAGGAGGCAAAGCCGCGTGGGGCGGCGCGCACCAAGGTCGTGCGCCGTCACAGTAACCCGCTGGACGCCCAGGCCATGGACACGCGCATCCAGACCTGGCCCTGCAACTCCGGCGGCATCTGCAGTTGGAAGCGTTAGGCGTTCCAATCCGCCTGAGCCACCTCCCCGTCGTAGAGGCTTCGGCTGGCAACCTTCGGCCAGAAGTCAAACTGTCAGGCACTTTCCGTGACGATTCGACGGAGATGCGCCGGGTGGCAATCGCGAACCGCGAGACGAGACAGCGGCCGCTCAACCGCCCCCAATTTCTTGCTCGGTCCGCCGCTACGGCAGTTGTCGCGACCTCGGCAGCATCGCAGAGCGATATGATGCGAACGGCGGCCTAGCCGAACCGGCTCGCTATGAAATAGCCGCCGACCACGAGCAGAACGGAAAGCGCCGTCACTGCGCCGAGCACGCCGAGGCTGATCGCGAGCAATCCGTTGGTTTCCACCCATCGTCGTAAAGCCTTGACCATGGTCTCCTGACTCGATCTTCATTGCGCAGGCGGCTCGGGACGCGCTATTCCTGTTAGCCCGTCCTATCGCTTCTATCAACCCGATCCGTTATTTGCGACCGGCGGCCGCTCAGGTGTCCCTGGTTGTCTGGAGTGATCCATGGAAACCATAAAGACCCAGGGCATTGCCATGCCAAAGCTCGGGCTCGGCACCTTCCGCATGCAGGGCGATGCCTGCCGCGACGCGGTGGAGAGCGCGCTGTCTCTCGGCTACCGGCACATCGACACCGCCGAGATGTACGGAAATGAGGAGGCGATCGGCGCGGCCATCGCGGCTTCCCGCGTGCCGCGCGGCGAACTGCATGTCACGACAAAGGTCTGGTACGAGCATTTGACGCCCGACGCCATCCGCCGGGCGTTCGACGCTTCCTTGAAGAAGCTACGGCTCGAGCATATCGACCTCTATCTCGTGCACTGGCCCTCACGCAGCATGAAGCTGCCGGCCGTGCTCGAGACGATGTTGAGGCTGAGGGAGGAGGGGCGCACGCGCGCCACCGGCGTCGCCAATTTCACCACGGCTCTGCTGAAGATCGCGGTCGAAGAGGTGAGGGCGCCGATCGCCTGCAACCAGGTCGAATACCATGTGATGCTGGATCAATCTAAGCTCAAGAAATATCTCGCCGCGCACAACATTCCGCTGGTCGCCTATTGTCCGCTGGCACGGGGCCGCGTGGCCTCCGACGAGCGGCTTGCGAAGATCGGCCGCAAGCACAACGCCAGCGCGGCGCAAGTGGCACTGAAATGGCTGCTCGACCAGGACGGCGTCGCAGCGATCCCGAAGGCCTCGCGCGCGGAGAGCCAGAAGGCCAATCTCGATGCGCTGAAGGTGATGCTCGACGACGAGGACCGCAAGGCCATCGCGGCGCTGCCAAAGGACAGGCGCTGCGTGAGCCCGGGCTTCGGACCAGATTGGGATTAGCGATGTACGCGCTGCTTCGCAGCGGCGAGCGCGAGCATGTTGGGACGGGCGTGCACACAACGAAAGATGGCCCCTCTTGCAAGGAGCCATCTTCCTGTGTCGGCCTGCAGTACTCAGTAACGATGATAGCGCTTCTTGATGATTACGGTGCGATGGCCATGGTCGCGGTGCCAGCCACGATGCCAGCCACGATCGTGGTGAATCTGGGCGCGCGCGCCGTGCCAGCCGTGATGATGACCACCGCGCTTGATGACGACGGTCTCGGCACTTGCGATCGACGGAACGGCCACCGCCATCGCGCCGACTGCCGCCAGAACAAAAGCAAACCTCTTCATGGTGTCCTCCTCCATTGTGAGATGAGAACAGCCGATGCCGAGAAACGTTCCGGCAAAACCGCCAGGAGTTTTCTGAACGCCTGTTCAGACAGGTCGTATCAGCGCGGCTTTGGAATTTGATGACCGGTCAACGCATCGGCGCGCGCCGATGTCGTCCATCTCCGCCGCGCCCGCGACACAGTGAGCTTCGTTTTGCGTGGGCGTAACCATCGGTTTGCAGCTTGCGCCGGTCCGGTGGGCGGCGCATCATTGCGCCGCAAAAATCATCTTGAGAATGATTATTGGAGGAGCGTTGCCATGACGGGATTGTCTCGCCGTAACTTCCTTGCAATGACGGGTTCAGCCGCCGCGGCCGCACTCACCCGCCGCGCCAACGCCACGATGGGGCCGAACGACAAGTTCGATCTCGTCATCAAGGGCGGCGACGTTCTCGATCCCAGCCAGTCGCTGCGAGGCAAGCGCGACGTCGGCATCCGCTGGGGCGTAATCGAGGCGGTAGAGAGCGAGATTCCCGCGGCCCGCGCCGCACGAAGCATCGACGCGACAGGCAAGCTGGTGACACCCGGCCTGATCGACCTGCATGCCCATGTCTATCCTTATGGCTCGGCAATCGGCATTCCTGCCGACGAGCTCGCCCAATTCCAATGCACGACCACGCTGGTCTCCGCAGGCGATGCCGGCGTCAACAATATCGCGGCGTTGCGCCGCTACATCGTCGCGCAATCGCGGGCGCGCATCTATGCCTTTATCCACATCGCCAACAACGGTCTGTCCGGATTCCCGGTCGCCGAGCTCTACAACATCGATCATGCGCAGGTCGAAGCCTGCTCGATGGCCCTGGCGGAGAACCCGGATTTCCTGCTCGGGGTCAAGGTCAGGATGTCGGAGAACGTGATCTTCAAGCACGGGCTGGAGCCGCTCAAGCGCGGCATCCGGGCCTGCGAGATGTGCGGCTGGCCGGCGAAGATGATGGTGCATATCGGCGGCGTCGAGACCAAAGAGCTGATGTCGCAGATCCTCGATCTGTTGCGGCCGGGCGACGTGCTGACCCATGCCTATTCCGGCGCGCCGAATATCGGCGGCCTTTTCACCAACATCGTGCAGGACGGCAGGCTGTTGTCGGCCGCGCTCGCTGCCAAGCAGCGCGGCGTGCTGTTCGACGTCGGCCATGGCGGCGGCAGCTTCGATTTCACGGTGGCGGAAGTGGCGATCCCCGGCGGCTGCACGCCGGATACCATCTCCTCAGACATCCACGTCTTCTCCGGCAATACGCCGGGCATGCCGTATCTGACGAATGTCATGAGCAAGTTCATGGCGATGGGCTCCTCGCTGGAGCAGGTGGTGGCGATGGCGACTTCAGCGCCGGCGAAAATCATCAACCGCGGACCGAAGCTCGGCACGCTTCAGGTCGGCGCGCCCGGCGACGTCGCGATCATGGAGCTTGCCGAGGGGCCGGTGACCTTCGTCGACACCCGCAACAACAAGCGCGACGGCAAGCTGCTGCTCAAGCCAGTGCAGACCGTGGTGAACGGCGTGCCGTTCGGTCGGCCCTACCAGGCGCCATTCGCGGCCCGTTGACTGCTCGATAATCATGTGAGGACGCGACGAACCGCCGTCTCGAACCATGGGCCCCCGCGGCCATTCTTCCAGACGCGGCCTGACGGACGCTCCCGGATAACCTTTGTGGGGCGTGGCGGCCGAATTGCCCCCGAATTTCGTCCGAGTTTGCGCTCGATCAATGTTCGCTACCGCGCATGCAGTCATCATGTTCGATAAGGGTCGCGCGTGGCAAGCAAGGCAGCACAATTCCGCGACGATGCGCGCCCCGGCGAACCGGCCGGGGCGATTTCGGCTGGCGGCATGGTTCTTTCCCTCTATGAGAGCGAATTTCTGAGCCAGCTCGGAGAGCGGGTGCGCGCCTTGCGGTCGCTGCGCGAGATGTCGCGCCGAGAGCTGGCGCGCCAGTCCGGCATTTCCGAGCGCTACATCGCCCAGATCGAGGCCGGCCGGGGCAACGTGTCCATCGTACTCCTGCTGCGGCTGGCGCAGGCAATCCGCTGCGAATAGGGCAGGGCTTTTAGCCCTGCGCGCGCCTTTCCACATTGGCGCTGCGCGCAGGTACGCCAAATTCCTTGCGGCAGACATCGGCTAGCACGGCGACGCCCTCGCGGATCTGCTCGTGCGAGGGGCTGGCGAAGCAGAGCCGCAGGCGGCAGCCCGAATAGGGCTTGTCGACCGACCATTCCGGTCCCGGATTGATGGCGACGCCGGCGGCCAGCGCGGCCTGGTACAGCTTCATGGTATCGACATGGTCCGGCAGCTTCACCCACAGGAAGATGCCGCCCTTGGGCTCCTCGAATTCGGCCGCGGTGCCGAACTGTTCGCCGAGAGCGTCCATCAGCGTGTCGAGCTTGGCGCGCAGGCCGCGGGTCAGCTCCGGCACATGGTTGTGAAAATGCGGTGCGCAATATTCGGCGAGCACCATCTGCTCCAGCGCGCCGGAACCAGCATCGGTCTTTAGCGCCAGCATGCGCGACATCATCTCCCAGGGCGCCACGATGAAGCCGACGCGCAGGGCGGGGGCAATGGATTTCGAGAACGATCCGATATGGATGACGTTGCCCGTCTTGCTCATGGCGTAGATGGCGGGCGGCCGCTTGCCGTCCCAGATCAGATCGGCGTAGCAATCATCCTCGAAGATCGGCACTCCGTATTGCTCCGACAGGCGCAACATCTCGGCGCGGCGCTCCTCCGGCAGGATCGTGCCCGTCGGGTTCTGCACTGTCGGGATCGTGTAGATGTACTTTGGCCGGATGCCCCTGGACTTGAGATCGGCTAGCGCTTCTTGCAGAGCATCCATCCGCATGCCGTGCTCATCAAGGGGAATGCCGACGATGTTGACGCCGAGGCGGGTCAGGCGGTTAATCGAGCCCTGATAGGACTCCTTTTCGAACAGCACGGTGTCGCCGCGCGCCAGCAACGCATCGTTGACGAGATCGAGCGCCTGCAGCGAGCCGGAGACGATCATGAGGTCGTCCACGGTGCAGGTGATGCCCGCATCGCGCTTGAGCTTTCCGACCAGGAACTCCCGCAGCGGGCCGTAGCCCTGCGGGCCGTGAGCAAGGTTGTAGGTCGCCAGCGACTTGCCCTCGCGCTTGAGTACCGCATTGACCGCCTCGACCAACCCGTCGACCGGGACGCCGTCGGGATCGTTGTTGCCGCCGACAAAGCTGTATTTGGCAAGACCGGTCCAGCGCGCCGCGGGCGCAGGCAGGCCAGCCGGCAGCAGCGGGGCGTAACTGAATGGGGCTGAAGTCATCGATATGGTCTCCCGTTGATTTTCTTGTTGAGGAAGCGGGTTGGCTTTCGCTCCTCTTCTCTCGTTAGTTCTTTCCGACCATCCGGATCGGGCGTCCTGACTGATAAACGCATAATGTCCTGCGCCGACGCCGCCGACCATCAGGGCCTCGACGACAGGCTCGGCGATCTCGCCCGCAGCCGCCCAGTCCACGACGAAATTCGCGCCCGCTTCAGCACCAGTGACTGGGCCTCCGAGGTGTTGTGCACGCTCAGCGTGACCGAGAAGTCGGCGCGGAGCTTACCCTGGGCCATCGAGACGCTGGAATAGACCGGAAAATAGAAGGCGCGGGAAACGCCGAAGGGCTCGGTGGGAACCGCCGTCAGGGACGACGCAAAGTTCTGCTCGATCATGCCACCCGGCGTGCTGCTGCTCTGGGCAATAGCGGGCGGAATCTGCGCCAGCAGCAGGCAGGCGAAAAGCCCGAAAAAAGTAGCCTTGATCCGGGCGTGACAGATTGCTTGTTTTAGCCTCTCGACCCTGCCACTAGGTTGCGGGCAAGGGGCAATCCGATTCATGCACCAACTCATTGGCGACATTACTTTTAGCATCCTGTTTGCCTGGGGCTTCGGGCTTTTGGCCCATTTTTCCCGCCAGCCGCTGATCCTTGCCTATCTTCTTGCTGGCTTTTTCATTGGGCCATTCGGCATGGGTTGGGTCAAGTCCCAGGAATCGATCACCGTTATCTCCGAGCTTGGCCTGATCTTCATGCTGTTCATGATCGGGCTCGAGATCGACCTGAAGAAGATCATCCGCGCCGGCCCGGTGATCCTGATTGCCGCCGGCGGCCAGCTGCTCGGCGGCTGCGTGCTCGGCGTGCTCTTCTTCATGGCCATGGGGCTCGCGCTTGGGGGAGGCGCCTTCGACGCGCTTTACCTGACGGTGGCCTGCGCGTTGTCGAGCACCGTCATCATCGTCAAGGTGCTTTACGAGAAGCGCGAACTCGACACGCTGCCGGGCCGCATCACGCTGGGCGTGCTGGTGCTGCAGGACATCTTCGCCATCCTGTTCCTGGCGGTACAGCCGAGCCTTGCCGACCTTCAGGTCTCGGTGATCCTGCTCTCGATCGCCCGTGTCGGCGCACTGGTGGCCACCGCACTGATCCTCAGCCGCTATGTGTTGCCGAGACTGTTCCACCAGATCGCGCGACGGCCGGAACTGCTCCTCTTGGGCGCACTGGCCTGGTGCTTCCTGATCGGCGAGGTCGCGGAAAAACTGC
>JAEZEU010000573.1 GCA_023432885.1 Pseudomonadota bacterium
CGCCGGGCATCCGCGAGGGCGGCGGCGTGAAGCTGTACATCGCTTACCTGCGCGATCCCGATGGCAACAAGCTCTGCGCGCTGCATCGGGTGCCGGCGTAGGCGGAGGTGGGCTCCACAGTCGAACCTCAAGGGTTCATTCCGGGATAGCCCGAAGGACCAGATCCCAGGTGCGCGATTGCGCATCGGGGATTTTCGAGATTCCGGGCTCGATGCTGCCGCATCGCCCCGGAATGACGTCGATAACAACGCGGAGTGAACATGCGCATCGCAGTCGTGGGAGCGGGCGGCGTCGGCGGCGGGTTCGGCAGCGCGCTGGCAAAAGCGGGCGCGGACGTCACTTTCATTGCGCGGGGTGCGCATCTCGCCGCCATGAAACGCGCAGGGCTGCAAGTAAAGAGCCCGCGCGGCGACACGCATCTTCAGCCGACGCAGGCGACCGACGATCCCGCCGCGGTCGGCTCGGTTGATTTCGTCCTTTTCTGCGTGAAATTGTGGGACGTCGAGAGTGCGGGCCAGGCGATCAAGCCGCTGTTGGGAGCCGATACCGCGGTCATTCCGCTGCAGAACGGCATCGACGCACACGAGCGGCTGCTGCCGATCCTCGGCGAGCGGGCCGTGATGGGCGGCGTCGCGCAGATCTCGGCCTCGATCACCGCGCCCGGAGAGATCACGCAGATCGGCACGTTCATGCGCATGATCTTCGGCGAGCTCGACGGGAGGCGCAGCAAGCGTGCGGAACAATTCCTTGCGCTTTGCCAGAACGCCGGCTTCGACGCGACGCTGAGCGAGACCATCCTCACCGAGCTCTGGATGAAGTTCATCCTGCTCGCGAGCAACGCCGGCATGATGGCGCTGGCGCGCCAGCCGATCGGCAAGCTCCGCGACGATCCCGACATGCGGCCGATATTTCTTGCGGCCTATCGCGAAGTCGTCGCCGTCGGACTTGCCAAAGGCATCGCACTGCCCGCAGACGCGATCGAGAAGGTGAGCGATTTCACTGCTCACTTCCCGCCGACCATGAAGGCCTCGATGGCCCTGGATCTCGAGCGGGGCAACCGGCTGGAAGTGCCCTGGCTCTCCGGCAAGGTGACCGAGCTTGGCCGGCATTACGGCATCCCGACGCCGACGCATGCGATGCTGTACGCGATGCTCAAGCCGTATGCGATGGGAAGCGCGGATTGATTATTGCCGTCGCTCCGTATTCGCATGTCAAATAGCTCCTCAAGCCCCCATATTCCGCGAATGGGGGTCATCCGGTACGCCGCAGCGTCTCGATTCCATCGCAGACGTCTCTGGGAGACTGGATCGTCCCCATGCGCGGGGGAGGACGGCGGGGACACACCTTCGCATTCCCGCGGCACGGTTTGCCCGGGTTTTGCATCTTCGTTCGCTCCCTCTCGATGAGAGGGCGCAGGGAAAGCCGGGCGCCGACTGCGCCCGCAGTCCCGTGTGCGAAAGTCCGGTAGCAAAAGAGCACACGGGTTGAACCACAGGTACAGCCAGGACAGCCCGGCTTTCCCCGCGCAAAGGTTTTACGGCTTACTTCGCGCTCTCCCCGGTGAGCGGCGGTTCTTGTCACCGTTGCCACGCCACCACAGGGCGGCATGGATAGACGCCACGGTCGCGGCGCCAGGACCACACGACTTCGCCGTACGCAGCTCCCGGTTTCGGCCAGACGGCCCGCCGGTCGAACGTCATTCGCCTGTGACGCGCTGCGCCCTTCGCATCCCGCACCCACGTGTCGTGACGATGGCGATACGCCCCTCTGACGGGCACGGGACGGATGCGCATATACGGCAAATCGGAATTACAGTAAACAGAATTATTTTTATCCGAAGAGGTTGACAGGCGGATGGTGTATTCACGGCGCTCCTGCGCCTGGAGCTGGTAGATGAGGCGGAGAGCCGTGCGTTTCGAAGAATGAGCGGCGCCATTCCGCCGGCCGCCTGCCAGAGAACCTGCCCGGACCTGCCGGACGCAGCGAGGGCGGTCCGGAATAAATCTGCGATACAGCAACAACAGGCCCGGAACGGCGGGCGGCAATCGCGCGTTGATGCCCCGGATTCTTCAGGGGCGCACGAAAACGGAAGCGGACCCCGCATGCGGATCGCGCAGCTTGCGCCTTTGGCTGAAAGCATTCCTCCCAGGCTGTACGGCGGCACGGAGCGTGTGATCGCCTGGCTGGTCGACGAACTGGTGACGCTTGGACATGACGTGACGCTGTTCGCCAGCGCCGATTCGAGGACACGCGCCGGGCTCGAGGCTGTCTGGCCCCGGGCGCTGCGTCTCGGCCGGCCGCGCTCGGACCCGATGGCGGCGCAGGCGGCCTTGCTCGAAGCCGTGTCGCGGCGCGCAGGCGATTTCGACGTGATCCATGTCCATATCGACTGGCTGCCCCTGCCGCTGCTGACCCGGCTCGGCGTGCCCTTTGTCACGACGGCGCATGGGCGAATGGACCTGCCGGGGCTGTCCGATGTCGTACGGCTGTTTCCCGAGGCGCCCTACGTTTCGATCTCCGAGAACCAGAGTTCGGCGCTTGCCGAGGCCAACTGGATCGGCACCGTGTATCATGGCATGCCCCCCGACCTGCTCCGGCCGTCTTTCGAACGCGGTTCTTACCTTGCTTTCCTCGGCCGGATCACCGCCGAGAAAGGGCCCGAGGTTGCCATCCGCATTGCGCGCGCCGCCGACATGCCGCTGCGCATTGCCGCGAAGGTGCCGAGCGGCGACCGGACCTATTTCAAGCAGAAGCTCGAGCCGCAGATCGACGGCGAGCAGGTGAAGCTGGTCGGGGAGGTCGACGACCGCGGCAAGCAGGGATTTCTGGCCGGCGCCGCAGCGTTGCTGTTTCCGATCGATTGGCCCGAGCCGTTTGGCCTTGTCATGATCGAGGCGATGGCGTGCGGCACGCCGGTGATCGCATTCCGCTCCGGCTCGGTGGCCGAAGTCATCGACGACGGCGTCACCGGCTTTATCGTGAACGACGAACGCGAGGCCATCGAAGCCGTCGGCCGTCTCGGCGAACTCGATCGCGGCCGGGTACGCGCCCGTTTCGAGCAGCGCTTCAGCGCGGCGCGGATGGCGAGGGAGTATGTCCGCCATTACGAGGCGCTCGCAGACAAGGCGCGCGGGAGCGCTTTGGCGCCACGCTTTAACGGGATGGATCGGGGCGGCATGCCAAGCCGGTCCCCTGCTCCGCCGAGATCCTGATGGCGCAAAGCAGCGTGTGGGATGGGTTGAGCAACGCGAAACCCATGACGTTTCAGCACCACGGCGATGGGTTTCGCTACGCTCAACCCTCATGCTAATCGGCACAAACCGCCTTCGCCTCTGGCACGCCGCAACCGCTGCCGCCACCACACCCGTTCGAGCGGTGCGCCGCCACCGTGCGCGCGACGATGCGGGCGACCAGCGCCTGGCCCTTTTCGTTGGGGTGGACGTGGTCGGCGAACAACGCCTCGTTATCGCAGGTGCGGAAGATGGTGCCGGCATCGATGAGGACGATGCGGCTGTCGCTGCTCGCAATTTTCTTCAACTCGGCGACATAAGGCGACTGGATGCGGGCCGAGGTGAAATCGAGATCGATGGCGGCCTGGAGTTCGGCCACCGCCCTCTCCTCGTCGCCGAGGGCGCGATAGGTCAGCCCCGCATTGTAATGGAAGTGCGGGACTTTTGGTGCGAGCTCTGTGGCCTTGAGAAACGCCTTGAGCGCAGCCTGCGCGTCGCCCGATCGCGCCAGCACGTAACCGAAATTATTGTAGACGTCCGGATCGGTGGCGCCGCTCTTGATCAGGCGGGAAAAACGCTCGCGCTGTTCTTCAAGGCGGCCTTCGAAACAGCGCACCACCTGATCCGCGTATCGCCCGATCGGCAGATCGTATTTGGGATAGCGCGGCGCCGTCATGTCGGTGTTCAGTAGCGCCGGCAAGAGGTCGCTTGCCGACCCGCCTCGTTCGAGGCAACCGTTCTTCTTGCCGAACTGAGGCTCATAGGCGCGGCGAAAATCGTACTCCAGGATGCGCGGGGGATATTCCAGCGGCACCGGCGGGATGAGGACATAGATGTCCGCGCCTGCCCCTTCGGCCCAGCCGATCATGGCCTGCATGTTCTCGCGGAATTCGGGCAAGGGAACGCGCGGCAGCTTGAGCGCCTCGTCGCCGAGGTCGGTGTCGAACGCGACCTGGTTGACGTACTTCGCCG
>JAEZEU010000589.1 GCA_023432885.1 Pseudomonadota bacterium
AACCGGCCAGGGCAGGCGCCAAATCCGGCCAGCAGGTCACGCCGCCCAAGGCGAAAAACAGGTCTTGCCATCAGGCCGATCCGGACCATTTTTGGGGTGGAGTATCCAGTTGCGGCGGTTTGGCTCAATGCGGCCGGGACGGGCCATTTTTTTGCTGCGAAAGGGCGGCCTCATGTTATAAGCCGCCGCCCGCGGGCATCGCGGCCGGACCAATGATGCACTTCACGCGGGCGTGGCGGAACTGGTAGACGCGCTGGATTTAGGTTCCAGTGACGAAAGTTGTGGGGGTTCGAGTCCCTCCGCCCGCACCAAGCGCTTTCAAGCGTTTGCCCGACGAATTTCGAACCTTTTCCCGAGCGGGATTTTGGTTCGCCAAACCACTGGCGCGAGGCCATCCGGCAGGCGCCGAACATGTTGACAATCTCCGGCCCGAGAGGGCCGGACGAACGCGGAAGAAGACGACGCCATGCAGGTCACCGAAACCCTTTCCGAGGGATTGAAGCACGAATTCAAGGTCAGCGTTCCCGCGACCGATCTCGACGCCAAGGCGGATGCGCGCCTGGTCGACCTCAAGGACAAGGTCCGCATCAACGGCTTCCGCCCCGGCAAGGTGCCGGTGGCGCATCTGAAGAAGCTGTACGGCCGCTCGGTGATGGCCGACACCATCGATGAGACCATCCGCGACACCAACACCAAGATCTTCACCGAGCGCGGCTTCCGCCTGGCGACCGAGCCGAAGGTGACGATGCCGACCGAGCAGAAGGACGTCGAAGAACTCCTCTCGGGCAAGACCGATCTTTCCTACACCGTCGCGATCGAAGTGGTCCCGCCGATCACGCTTGCCGATTTCAAGAGCTTCAGCGTCGAGAAGCCGGTGGTCGAGGTCAGCGACAGCGACGTCGATGAATCGATCAAGCGTATCGCCGACCAGAGCAGGCCCTATTCGGCGAAGCCCGAGGGCGCCAAGGCCGAGAAGGGCGACCGCGTCACCATCAATTTCAAGGGCACCATCGACGGCGTGGCCTTCGACGGCGGTACCGGCGAAGGCATCCAGGTCGTGATCGGCGCCGGACAGTTCATTCCCGGCTTCGAGGACCAATTGATCGGCATCGGCGTGGGTGAGACGCGCACGCTCAAGGTTTCCTTCCCCAAGAACTATGCGAGTGAAAAGCTCGCCGGCCAGCCGGCCGAGTTCGAAACCACGGCGACCGCGATCGAGGCACCGGGGGAGACCGTCATCGACGACGAGTTTGCCAAGTCGCTCGGCCTCGAATCGCTTGACAAGCTGAAGGAGGCTGCGCGCGAGCGCCTGAAGGCGGAGTTCGCCGGCGCGACCCGCCAGCGCGTCAAGCGCGCGCTGCTCGACCGCCTGGACGAAAGCCACAAGTTCGAGGCGCCCCCGTCGCTGGTTCAGCAAGAGTTCGACCTGATGTGGAACTCGATCAAGGCCGAGATGGAATCGAGCGGCAAGACCTTTGCCGACGAGAACACGACCGAAGAGGCGGCCAAGGAAGAGTACCAGAAGATTGCCGACCGCCGCGTTCGTCTCGGGCTCGTGCTGTCCGAGATCGGCGAGAAGAACAAGATTACCGTCTCCGACGACGAGGTCAGCCGCGCCGTGATCGAGCGCGCACGTTCGATGCCCGGCCGCGAGAAGGAAGTATGGGACTATTATCGCAACAATGCCAATGCACTCGCCCAGCTTCGTGCACCGATCTATGAGGACAAGGTGGTCGACTTCCTGCTCGAGCTCGCCAACGTGACCGAGAAGAAGGTCAGCCGCGAGGAACTCTTCAAGGAAGACGAAGAAACTGCCGCCTGATCGCGACAGTTCCCATTAAGGATGAACGGCGAAACCGGCCCGGCGGCGGCATCCGTCGCTAGGCCGGCAGTTCCGAATCAGCTTGAACTGGCGTGCCTATTGGGCTGATCACCCGGCCTTGCCGGCAGGGAATTTGCCCCATATCTGTGCGAACAGTCCTTCCTGCATCACAAGGTGAGCCATGCGCGATCCCGTTGAAACCTACATGAACCTCGTGCCGATGGTCGTCGAGCAGACCAATCGGGGTGAACGCGCCTATGACATCTTCTCGCGCCTCTTGAAGGAGCGCATCATCTTCGTGACCGGTCCGGTCGAGGACGGCATGTCGACGCTGATCGTCGCGCAACTGCTGTTCCTCGAGGCCGAGAACCCGAAGAAGGAAATCTCGATGTACATCAACTCGCCGGGCGGCGTGGTGACGTCGGGCCTTGCGATCTACGACACCATGCAGTTCATCCGTCCGCCGGTGTCGACGCTGTGCACGGGGCAGGCGGCCTCGATGGGTTCGCTCCTGCTCGCCGCCGGCGAAAAGGATATGCGTTTCACACTGCCGAACTCGCGCATCATGGTGCACCAGCCCTCCGGCGGCTTCCAGGGCCAGGCCACCGACATCATGCTGCACGCGCAGGAGATCCTGAATCTCAAGAAGCGCCTCAACGAAATTTACGTCAAGCACACCGGCCAGACCTACAAGGCGATCGAGGACGCGCTGGAGCGCGACAAGTTCCTGACCGCCGACGACGCCAAGTCATTCGGCCTCGTCGACAAGGTGATCGACAAGCGTCCCGAAGATCCGGCAACGGCAAAAGCCGCCTGACGCAACTGGTGATTGCGTAGCGATCCAAACCCGCCCACTGCGAGTGGGAGGTGTTGCCTGTGCCTGAGATATGGCCGGCGCGATGCTTGACCGCGCCGGATGTTTGCCCTCAACTGGCCATATTTGAAGTTCGCGATTTTGATCGGGGGCTTTTTTTATGCGCTCAGGAAGGATTGCCGGTGCAGCCGTTTTGCTGGTGGCTGCGGCCCCTGCGTTTGCCGCAAACCCGGGGCAATTCCTCGAAGGCTGCCGGAACAGTGTCGGTAAACCGATCGTCGTCGCCTGCATGCGCGCAGGTGGCGGAAGCCCTGAGGCCTGCCGCGAAAGAGCAAAGCCGAAGGTAATCGCTTGCGTACAGGCAGCGGTCGCGAGATCCCTGCCGAAGCAGGCGCCTGCCAAAGCCGAGGAAGCGCCTACCGCGGCCGACATCGCCAGGGTCGCGCCGACCAGCCTGGTCGCACCTCCTCGAACGGTTTCCGACGTCACGGCAATTCTCGATCAGCAGAAGCCCGATCGCGCACGAGCCGAGCAATTGCAGGCCGCTGCGGATGCCCCGGTACCGGACAACCTGAAGCCACTTCAGCTCGCCGAGTTCTACTACAAGCGGGGGCAGGCGAGGTCCCAGCTCGGACGTAACGAGGAAGCTCTGGCCGACGCGGAGCTGGCCGTAACCAATAGCAAGGGGGCCGACTATCTCACCGTCGCCAGCCGCTACGAGCAATTTCTGATGCGCCGGCTCGGCGATGCCGGCCAGCACAAACGGGCCAGAGAAATCGCATCCCGGCAGTTGGCCGCCTTCTCCACCAAGGGCAAAGGCAGGTTGTTCGTTCTCAACTTCGGCGCCCTCAATGTCGCCATCCGCAGCGGCGACATCAACGCGGCGGAAAGTTATGCCGCGCGCAATCGCGCCCTGCTGGCGGAATCCAGACGCTGGCCGGTTTTCCCGATTTATGGTGCGAGCTGGCAGGCGAATGTCGCGGATGGCGACGCGCGCGTCGCCGAGGCGCGCGGCTTATATGCGGACGCCGAACTCGGCTATCACAAAGCTGCGCAATCCTACACGGCGGTGCTGAAGAATCTCGCGCAGTGGGAAAGCAAGCCGGCCGAAGGCGAAATGGAGCGGGCCGCCGATTGGGCGCTCGCCCTGGAAGGGCGGGTGAAGGTCAAGCAGGGTCGCGTAGGCGAGGGCGAAGCGGACGTGCGCCGCGCCCTGCTCAACCGTCTGAGCAATTCGGGCAAGTACCACAGCGATACCGCGGGCGTGCTCGGCGTTCTCGTCTATGTCGTCCAGGAGCAGGGGCGCTTTCAGGAAGCCGAGCAGCTGCAGCGCCAGGTGATCGATATTTACCAGGGGCTCGGTTACGCTGCGGAATCCGGCGTCATGGTGGGTGCCCATTCGTTCCTCGCGCAGATTCTCAATCTGCAGCGGCGTTACGAGGAGGCCAGCAAGCTTTACGACCAGATCGACGTCTGGACCGCAAAGTGGGAGCCCAGGCGGCGCGAAGCGGTCAGCAGCGGGCTGGCTCGGGTTTCGCTCATGCTCATCCAGGGCGAGGCCGCCAACGCACTCGAAATTGCGCAACGGACGTTCGAGCGGGAGCGCAGCCGGTCGGGCGACAAGAGCCTCAACACGGCGGTGGCGCGCGGCTACTACGCCATTGCGCTCGCTCGCAGCGCAAAGGCGGCGGAAGCGCTTCAGGCGTTCAAGGAATCCATTCCGGTTCTGCTGACCACGACGGGCGGCGGCGACGATGACAGCGGATCGACCGCTGCGGCGCGCGAGGGGCGCACGCGGTTCGTCATTGAAGGTTATCTGCGGGTGCTTGCGCTCAACCCCGCGCTGGCGGGACCGAACGTCGCGGAGGAGACCTTCGGCTATGCCGACCTTCTGCGAGGTCAGGCGGTCCAGCGGGCGCTGCAGGCTTCGTCCGCGCGCTCGGCAACCGACAACCCCGAGCTTGCCGATCTCATCCGCGCCTCGCAGGACGGCGAAAAGAAGATCGGTGCTGCTGTCGCTGCACTGAACAACCTGCTGTCCGCGCCGCCCCAAGAGCGCGACGAGAAATCCGTGAAGGCGATCCAGGCCGAGATCGTGTCGCTGCAGAATGCCCGGACGAAGGCGCTGAAGGATATCGCGCAGAAGTTTCCCCAATACGGCAACCTCGTGAACCCGCCGCCGCCCGCTGTCGCCGATCTGCAAAAGCAGCTTGCCGACGACGAGGCCGTGCTGTCGTTCTATTTCGGTCGTTTCGACAGCTTTGTGTGGGTGGTGAGGAGGGGGAGCGCGGTCAAGTTCGTGCGCCTCAACATGACACTCGGCGACCTGAACGCGCGCGTCACCAAATTGCGCGAGGCGCTCGAGCCCAAGGCGGCGATGATCTCGGACATTCCGCCGTTTGATGTGAAACTGGCCTCCGAACTCTACGGCCTGCTGCTCAAGGATACCGAGAGCGACTGGAAGCCGGCAAAGAACCTGATCGTCGTCACCAACGGCGCCCTCGGCCTGTTGCCGCTGTCGCTGCTGCCGGCTGCGGCGGCCGAGATCAAGGCCGACGACGAGCCGTTATTCTCGAGCTATCGCAATGTGCCGTGGCTTGCGCGGACGCACGCCGTCACCATGGTCCCGTCGGTTGCCGCCTTGCAGACCCTGCGCAAGCTGCCGCAGGGCAAGACGACGCGACAGGAATTCATCGCGTTCGGCGATCCCTACTTCAACAAGGAGCAGCTGGACGACGCCGGCAAAGTCGAAGTCGCCGACGCCTCGGCCGCGACGCGCGGCGTTCCGCTGAAGCGCCGGAGCAGCCCTCAACTGGACAATGCCGACAAGGCCGACATCGGCTTGCTGCCGAGACTGCCCGATACGGCGGATGAGCTGAAATCGATTGCGCTGGCGCTGCAAGCCGATCCCACCAAGGTGCTCAACCTCGGCAAGGACGCCAACGAGAAGGCGGTGAAGTCGGCCAATCTGTCCGGATTCAAGATCGTGGCGTTCGCCACCCACGGCCTGGTCCCCGGCGAACTGGATGGGCTGACGCAGCCGGCGCTGGCGCTGTCGGCGCCCGACGTATCCGGAGGCGAGGGCGATGGCCTGCTGACGATGGAAGAAATCCTCTCACTCAAGCTCGATGCCGACTGGGTCGTGCTCTCCGCGTGCAACACCGGTGCCGGAGCCGGTGCGGGCGCTGAGGCCGCATCCGGCCTCGGGCGCGCTTTCTTCTATGCCGGCACGCGCGCATTGCTGGTCACCAATTGGTCCGTGCATTCGCAGTCCGCCAGGGACTTGATCACGGACCTCTTCAAGCGACAGGCCGACGATCCCACCCTGACGCGCGGCGAAGCGCTGCGCCAGGCCATGATGGCGCTGATCGACGGCAAGGGCTTTCTCGATGGATCGGGGAATACTGAATTCACCTACGCACATCCGCTGTTCTGGGCGCCTTACACCATCATCGGCGACGGCGGACGTCGTTGACCGCGCAAACGCATTTCCATAATGGAACTCAGTGAGCGAGCAATCTCGATGTTCATTAGACTGGCAAAGCTTTTCTGCACTCCATTTCTTCTGACGGTGATCGCCCTGCCGGCCTCGGCGCCCGCGGCGACGCTGATCACCACCGAGGAAGCCGCGCTTCCGGCAATGAAGGGCGCCGTGGCGACTTCGAATCGCGGCATCACCCGCGGTCCGAAAATCACGGTGACGGAAGAAGGCGCTGCCAAGTCGCCGATCCGGCTTCAGGTCAAGTTCCAACCGCTCGGCGGTTCGACCATCGACCTCGACGGAGTGAAGGTCATCTACCTGAAGCAGCCCAATGTCGATCTTACGCCGCGTGTGAAACCTTTTTTGCAGCCGACGGGGATCGATATGCCCGATGCGCAGCTACCGGCGGGCGATCATCTGGTGCGGATCGATGTGAAGGATTCGGAGGGTCGGGTGTCGACCACCAGTTTCGTGCTCAAGATCGCCCCGTGATGCAATGTCCATTCTGCCACTCGGTGAAGGACGAGCAGGCGCCGGTCTGTGGAAGCTGCGGTCGCGATACCGCGGTGCCCCAGGCACTGCTCGCCGAGAGAGCCGAATTGTTACAGAAGCGCGATAGGCTGCGCGCGGAGCTTGAAAAGGCGCAGGCGGAGCTTTCGGCCAAGCGTGCGCGCCTGATGCGCTCGCGCCGGGCCTAGTGCGATGGAATGTCCGTTCTGCGCCGAGACGATCAAGGACGAGGCCACCGTTTGCCAGTATTGCAGCCGGGATCTTCGGCTTGCCCTTCCGGTCATCCATGAGATTCAGGAGATTGTAGCGGAACTCGACCGGCTGCAGCGACGGCTCGACCACGTCCACACCTCGCTGGCGCTGTTCGACCGGCCGGTGCGGTTCCTGTTCCTCAATGGCGGCATCTATGTCGTGCTGCCGACATTGTTGCTGCTCGCGGCGCACTATCTCATCGTGATGAAGTTCGATTGGCCGCAGCTGTATCTGCGCATCGCATCCGTGATCATCCCGCTGCCATTCGGCATGGCGGCATATGCTTTCAGCAGGATAGGCTATCGCGGCGGGTTCGGGTTAGGCGCCCTGACGGCCGCACTCAGCGTGTTTGGCATGCTCGCGGTCGTGGCGTACGCGGACGGAACGACGATCGTGCCGGCCAGCTTTCGCGAGTGGCGGGAAACCGTCGAATACGGGCTGAGCATCGCGCTGAGCTTCCTCACCGGCAACATTCTGGTGATTTTGGTGCTGTGGCTGCTGCCGAACACCATTGCGTCGGGTGGAAAACCGAGCGCAGCGGCATACCGCGCCGCACGGATGCTGGGACAGCATGTCGGGGAAGACACAATGCGCAGACGGGCGCGCCGCATTCAGGATCTGATGCAAACCGTTGGCCCGCTTGCAGGCGTTGTCGCAACCGCGGCGGGATCGATTTATACCGGACTGAAAGGGATGCTCGGCCCCTGAAGCTTGGCCCTGAAATGGCCGGAAAGTTCCGATTTCGGTCCCATTTTCGTGGTAAACACGCAACGCTCATGCGATTTCGACAGAACCGGGCGAAAACCGGGTGTAAATCACGGTATTGTCACGCCGTTCCGTCGGCGACCGATTAGCGAATTCTTGATAGTCGGGTGTCAGCATGGTTGGCTATGCCGGATCAGATATGATCAGCGGGGGATTCGAATAAATCGTGATTCGCACGGATATATGTGTGAGGCCTTTTTTGGTACGAGAATTGCTCTATCTAACCCAGGAAGCCCGGCCTGTGCCGGAAAGGGCCGATCGGGCAAGTGCTCGAACGGCGGACGGAGACAAGAATGAGTAAGGTCGGCACGAGCGACTCCAAGAATACGTTGTACTGCTCGTTCTGCGGCAAGAGTCAGCATGAAGTCCGCAAACTAATCGCAGGCCCCACGGTATTCATCTGCGATGAATGCGTCGAACTCTGCATGGATATCATCCGCGAGGAGAACAAGTCCTCGCTGGTCAAGTCGCGCGACGGCATTCCGACCCCGAAAGAAATCTGCAAGGTGCTGGACGATTACGTGATCGGCCAAAGCCATGCCAAGAAGGTGCTGTCGGTTGCCGTCCACAATCACTACAAGCGGCTCAACCACCAGACCAAGCACAACGACGTCGAACTGGCGAAGTCGAACATCCTGCTGATCGGTCCGACCGGATCGGGCAAGACGCTGCTGGCGCAGACGCTGGCGCGCATCCTCGACGTGCCGTTCACGATGGCGGATGCGACGACGCTGACCGAAGCCGGCTATGTCGGCGAGGACGTCGAGAACATCATCCTGAAGC
>JAEZEU010000605.1 GCA_023432885.1 Pseudomonadota bacterium
CCTTCAGTGATGCATGCGCTTAGCAGCGTCCAGGCGACAAGGCCAGCGGCCATCATCGGAATGAACGTCTCCCGGTCGACCTGAAAGACAGCGCTCCAGACGACACCAAGCCCGCCCACGCCTATAAGGGTCCCAAGGACCAGCCAGAACGGTCCGAGAATTGACCTCCGGTATCGCGTGCGCGTGTCCGTCCACGCGAGATGCAGGGCAAGATCGAGACGGCCGACGGCCATACGGATCTCGCTGCCGAGTGTTCTCTGCATCTCGAACCGGGTCATTGATCGTTCTGTCACACGCACGTGTCGTGAAATTGCTTTTTCGGCTCAATGGGCAATGGCTCGCACCTCACGCACGATGCGCGCTTCTCCCTTAGTGAGCGATAAAGGGTTAGGTACGCCTCACCCATCCTCTCCGCGCGGAACAAGCTCTCGAATCTGATACGGCCGCGGCGTCCGAGCCGCGCAGCCAATTCAGGATCGCGCGCGAGTGTTGACATCGCGTCGGCGAGCGCGGCTCCATCAGATGGAGCGACGATTATCCCGGTCTCGGCGTTGGCATTCACATAGCTCGTGCCTGTGCCGATCTCGCACGAGATCATGGGCTTCGACGCGCGGGCCGCCTCAAGCAGAGCGACTCCAAACGCCTCTGAGCGTAGATGCGAGGGGAAGACGAAAGCACGGCAAAGCGATAGCAGGGCTTCGCGGTCTGCGTCGGCCACGCGGCCGATCACCTGAACGTTCTTGGGAATTGCGGTAAGCTTCCACGGCGGCTCGCGATCGCCGGCGATCACGACAGGGAGGCCGCTGATCCGCGCGGCTTCCATAAGAAAAGGCAAGCCCTTGTAATACCGCGGCGCCCCAACGAAGAGGAAGAAGTCCGCACCCACTCGCTCGCGCCATTTCGCAAGCAGGCTAGCAGGAGGGGCCTGCCGCTCGCCCAGTCCAATCTGTATGACAGTCGTCTTTTCAGGATAGCCCCGAAGAACTGAACTGGTGGACGCGTACTGGGGAGATGTCGCGACGATATGGTCGACGGAGCGCAGGAAGCGGTTCATCAGAGGGCGATAGAGAGGGAGCAAGTACCGCTGATTGACTACATCGGAATGATAAGTCACGATCGAAGGCTTCTTCGGTCGCATTGTCATGTGCATAAGGTCGGCCAATGGCCACGGAAAATGGTAATGGACAACGTCAGCACTGCGCAGGAGAGATCGAAACTTGCCGAGCACTGAAAGCGACAGCCCCGAGGATGCAATCTCCAGCGTTTGCCTAACCTGATGAGTATAATGACTGCCAGTTTTCACTGGACCATGTGATGGCGCCTTCGCAAGACAAAGCACATCGCTCGTCACGCCGTTGGACGCTAAGTATTCCGAGATCTCCCAGATGACACGAGGGATGCCAGTGAAGTTCTCTGGTAGGTATGTCTTATAAACGTGAAGAACGCGCAAAGCAGGCAGCCCCAACCCACCGATCACAACCGACCTTACCGGTGAACAACCAAAGATTGCAATCCGCCTTTAGCAGTCAGAGGCAAGGGTCGCAAGAGTGCTTCGACATTCTCCTTCTCTAGCACTACTTTCGTCGATCTCTAGCACTACTTTCGCAGTTTTGTAAGTTTGCGAAGCTGTCACGAATCGATTTTCCAATTATTCAGGGTCGGCATTTGGCGGCCGCCCATGGAACCGCGATCTCGGATTGGAAGAGGAGCTCCCGACCGATCCAGGAACGGCTTCAGCCAATGTTCGCACAGGACGGTGACTTCCGCTTTAGGTTGCGCAGCCGCTGAGAGACAGGGCTGCTAGCGTCGCTGTCCGAATTGCCAGCAAAAAAGTGTTGACCCACGTCTCCCGTTGCGAGGTGCACAGGCGGAGAACTTTCCCTTGTTATTTTCTCGGAAGGATCTCGATCTTCTGGCGCTGCAATTGGCCGCCTACTATAGCAACCGTGAGCAAGTAAAGCCACCCTTGATAAAAATCGAACAAGTGAGAATTGAATATCGAGCTAACGAAATTCTGTACAACTGCAAGAAGCCCAACCCACGACAGCAGATGATTTCGTCGATCGGCCAATCCATCGCGAAACAGCAGCAAATGGGCACCCCACATCGCATAGAGCAAAACGCACCCAACAAGGCCCCACTGGATCGTCACTGCGAGCGTCTGATTGTGTGGGTTGTTGACCACTTTCGCTGTCAGGCCGGTTTTCCCGACAGCCTCTGCCGCGAACAATCCTTCGGTCGAACCGGTGCCATGGCCAATGCTTGGCGCAGAACGAACAAAGCCGATTGACTTACGCCAGAATTCAAGGCGTTCGGCTCCGCCGGCATTGTAACCATCAACAGTGGTGGCGTTGGCTCGGAACGCGTCAACTTCATGCAATAACCGCATTGTCTTCGATTGGAGATTCGGAGACAGAGTCCACAATCCGACAGCAAGCGCGCACAATCCGGCTAATAGGGCCAAGGATCGCCATGTCCGTGCAAACCGCAACAGCAGAACCATCAACATGGCTGGCACGTAAACAAATGCGGTTCGCGCAATGTTGACGAAGGCAAGATTGGCGAGGAAAGCCGCGGAGACCCCAAGGAAGCCAATTGCCTTGCCTCGTCTGCCGTCACGAAGAGATTCCATCGCAAGTGCGAGCAAGATAACAGCGACGAGAGCGAAAGCCTGACTCTGGTCGATGTAATTCTTCAATGGCACGCCGGGATACTTCGCTCCAACCATGTCGCTAACCGTGGGAGAGAAGAACACCAGATATGAGTACGCCAGCAGCAGCAGATTGGAGATGGCATATACCGCGAAGACCGTTGTCGCCCGAGATGTCTTCTGAAAATGAAGAAAGAACGGCACAAACCAGAGTAGCTTGAGCACTTTTCCAAGTGAGTGCAGCCGATCTGACCAAGGTACGCCGTCGGCCCAGGTTGTTCCAACAAGAGCCAGTCCAATGAGCGCTATGGGAAGAGCACAGGCCGGATTGTTGAGCTGCTTGATCATCTCCCGTGGCCCGTGGGTGATCAGCATCATGACAAGAATGGCGTAGAGAAGTCCGATCGTTCCTGTTGTTGACCAAGGAAACACAAGTGCGAGGATAAAAATGAAGAAATCTATCAAGCCGATTCGGACCTGACGCGCGCGTGGCTCCTCAGGGCCATTCCAGACGAAGAGCAGCAAGGTAGCCCATTCAATGAGGCGCGCGGCGTATGACTTCATGTAAACGTCCAGATTGGGTGATCTTCGACCCGGTTGGGGTGCCTTCGAAATCACGCCGCTTGTCTCACAACCATTGCTTCGGCCTTCCATCGCTCAATCGACACTCGCAGACAGTTGATGAGCCTATAGGCGCTGCGCTGGCGATTTTCATTTCCTATACCTCAATTCTGTCGATCGGCGATGGTCTGCTTGGAAAAGGAAACAGCATCATCACCGGATGCCTCATTGCTGGATCGCTAGGTGCCGTACTTTGTTGAGTGCCCGAACCTTCACGAACTGATCCCGGTCGCTCTTTTGTTTGTCAGTCTGGTGATATCGAGCATCATAAACAGCGACCAGGATGTTCTTAACGAACTCCTGCTCGCCAAGCTGTTCGCCTATGTCGCTTGCCCGTGAATGTCGCTGGAGATTGTGCATGCGTTTCTCCCCTCCCTCAAGAAAAACACCAGCAGCGCCGATCTTCGCCGCGGCCATGGAGGATGCAGCGGCGACAAGCAGGCCGGCCTAGCTAGTGGTGCGGACAGAAAGGCCGAACAATCCTCGCTCGCGCCGGCGTTCGCTGAAAGGGGATAGGGTGACTGATCCGGGTTCAAAAGGCGGTGGCTTGCAACGCAGAGACCGTACAGCTGTATCCGTTCTCGTAGTATTCTACTTCGTAGCATGCCGCGTCCAACAAGCTCTGTTGAGCCAGCGTATCGCCGCTCTCGAAGGCGATGGTCGCATCTCGCACTAGAAAATGCAGTCGAGACCAGTCTCGCGGCATGATGTGACGAAAACCACAGGGCTTGTGCATCAGGCACAAATTCGCGCAATAGCCAGCCCAAAATACTGAGGTGATGCCTTTCTGAATCAGAAGACTATTGAGAACATCGGTGCCTCCGCCTGCTGGATCCCACTCAATATAATGGTCAAAAGGTCCAGTACCGGCAAGGATGTCCGGATGGATCGCGAGGCCGGTCGAATCGTAAAATATCGGTCTGCCCCTGCTGCGGAACTTTTGAATTGCTCGCAGCAGATTGGGAAGATTCTCAGACATCCTTGCGGCCCATCCTTCGTTCGGATGGGATGCCCAGGGGTCGATGACAACTAGTGCGGCCTGACTTGCATTGAACGCTACTTGTACCTCTCTCCGTAGGCTATTTGCTTCTGATGACCCGCGCCCAGACGTAGTATCCCAAGTTCGTGCAGTGATAGCGCATTGCAACTCGTAGTCTCCTTTTCATTCCAGAATACACCTGACGAGCCTGCCCTCGCGACTCGTCGGTAAGACATCTAACAAATTGCTGCGCCTTAAAGTCCAAAATCTCGCCGATCTCGGCGTCCCGGCATGTCAAAGCAGGCGTCTTGCCCTGCGGCATCAAAAACTTCAATCTGGCGGAGCGCCACAACAATCTGCTCAGCACTGAACCATTGCTTGGCCATCCAAAGCTCCTTTGCCAGCCAACTCTCTCACATTGCTTGGTCCGAAAAGCCGGGTCAGGTCAGTGGCAGTACGCTGAATGGTCATCCCCAATCATCGTGAAGAAGCCCGGTGCTGACGACATGAAATGCGACGCCCTCGTGCAGCGCTGCCCAATCTTGCGGCGGAGAGAGCCTAAACTTTGTCCTCGCTCCTCAAGGGATGCGCGACGATATTGCAAAGGTCATACGCTCGGCTCTGGCAGCCGTGTAGCCCTGCAAGAGAGGTTTCGCTTCTTTGTCGTACAAAACGTAATTTGCGACAACGAGCGGAGATCGCGGAGCGACGTTGAGGAATGAAACCTCGTGGTCTGTTGCAAATGTGCTGGATATTTCGAAATCGACTTGGTGGACCGGAATGTTCAGGTGCTTGATCAAAGCGAAGACGAACTTGTCCTTAAGGTCCTCCCGCATCAACTTTGCCGTCGCCGGCGGCAAATAGACGACGTCGAGTGCGATAGGTGCGTCGTCCGCAAAGATTCTCTTTTCATGACGATAGACTGATTTGTTTGGCAGCTTTAGCGGTCTGGCCGAGTCAGCGGGCGGCTTCACGAGAACATAGGAGATCTCCTCAATGCGCGGCGTGTAACCGGCTCGACGTATGTCGTTGCCCAATGGCCAGCCCACGCTTGACGTCAACACGCGTACGATCTGCCGTCGATCAGCGACGAACACTCCAAGTCCTTGGCGCCCGTAAAGAAGACCCTCGAAGGTCAGCGTCTGCAAAGCGCGTCTAATCGTGATCTGGCTTACGTTGAATTCTTTCATCAGCGTAGTCATGCTGGGAATGGTCGACCCAACGGGATACTGGCCCGACGCAATTTGCCTCCGAAGCTGTTCAACAACCTCGAGATAAAGAAAAGACTGCGCAGGTGGCATCGTGACGGTTCTTTCAAAGCTTACCGGCCCCCGGTCTATCTAGTTGACTCGCGCGAGCAAGCCAAGATAAGCTACATTGTATACCAAGTAGCAAAAGCAACGACGGCGTCGCTTGGCTTGGAAGCTGGAGTGAAGAAATGGGTCTGAAAGCCTTGATCGCGTCAGCGATTGCAATGTTCTCAATCGCGATCTCCCAAGCTTCTGCAGAACAAGCCAAGCCGAGGTCGGTTTCCCTGCGCCTCGACTACGCGGTGGGAGCCGAGCACGCGGGCTTCTACTCGGCGTTAAACCAGGGCTTTTACCGCGAAGAAGGCCTGGACGTGACGATCGGTGTCGGCCAGGGGTCAAACGTCACCGCGCAACTCGTTGGCACCGGAAAGGACACGTTCGGACTGGTCGGGGCTGCGACGGTCATTAGTTCGGTCGCGAACAAGGTGCCGATCAAGGCTGTTGCAACACTCCTGCCGCACACCTTAACCGGGCTTCTGGTGCCCAAGGGCACGGCCGTGCCGAACGCCAAATGGATGGCCGGCAAGCGCATCGCGGTAGTGACCGCAAGCTTCACTTTCAATGAGCTGAAGGCTGTTCTTGCCCAGAATGGTATGAAAGAAGACGATCTGACCCGCGTTCAGACATCGGGCTCTCTGACGCCTCCGCTTGTGACAAAACAGGCGGATGGGGCCATCGTTCTTCAGTACAATGACGGGGTGCTTGCCGAACAGCAGGGCTTTCCCACTGACTTCATCTCCTTCGCAAAGTTCGGCGTCGACAATCCTGCTTTGACGATTGTTGCGAATGCAGAAACTATATCCAAGAGCCCCGATATCGTGCGCGCGTTTCTAAGAGCGTCCAAGCGCGGGTGGGAATTCGCGCGCAGAAATCCTGAAGCTGCCTACAAGGATTTTGCCAAGTTCAATCCGACAGTAGATAATCCATATAATTCCGCAAAACTCGCGATTGTTCTGCCCGCCATATTCCCTTCAGGTCAAAGGAAATGGGGTGAGAGCGATCCCCTCGCGTGGGGCGCGATGGCAAATCGGCTGAGGGACCTCGGCATACTCACGGTGCCGCCCGAGGACCTCGACATAATCACGAACGACTATCTGTAGTCGCCGAGCGCATGTTGGCCGACGATGGAGTCCTCGTCTCATCTTTCGTCAGGAAACGTGGTCGTGCCGAGCGAGGGTCCTGTGGAGGGCGGTTCTGGCGCGGTCATCGAGATGAACCACGTGGGCCTCAGCTACAAGGCTGCCGGCGGGCGTGTCGTCGAGGCGTTGCGGGACATAAGCCTCTCGGTTCCCTTGCGTTCGGTAACCTCAGTCGTGGGACCCTCAGGATGCGGTAAGACCACACTGCTGAAGCTCGTCTCGAAGGTCTTCGTTCCTTCGTCAGGGTCGATACTTGTCGAGGGGCAGCCTCTCGCTCGTGCAAACCTGGCGGGCCGTTTGAGCTACGTTTTTCAGAAGCCCCTGCTTCTGCCTTGGCGTTCAGCCCTTAAAAACGTGCTGATGCCGCTAGAGATCACCGTCGGCAGAATAACTGCACTTGAAGTCGAAAGGGCCAGAGCCGCACTAGAGCTAACGGGCCTGAGCGGCTTTGAGGATAGCTATCCGATCCAACTTTCCGGCGGAATGCAGCAACGAGTGTCATTGGCAAGGGCGCTCGTGCTTCAGCCCGAGATTTTGCTGATGGATGAGCCATTCAGCGCTTTGGATGAAATAACCAGGGAAAGTCTGCAGTCCGAGCTGCTGCGTATTTGGGAGCGTACCAACAGCGCCGCGCTTTTCATCACACATAACGTCGACGAAGCGGTCTTGCTGTCGGACGAGATCATCGTGCTTTCAAGTCGGCCCGGTCAGATCGTGAGCAAGATTTCGGTCGATCTTCCTCGACCACGAAACCTGGACGTGCGTCGGGAGCGACGATACCGCGAGCTAGTTGAAGAAGTGAGAACCGCTTTGCGTCACCGAAAGCAAGAGGGCGGCTGATGAGGACCTTCCAGCATCTAAGCGCCTGGATAAGTGTAATCCTCATCATCGCGATTTGGGACTTCAGCGTGCGGATGTTCGCAATCCCTCCCTACCTCGTGCCTTCCCCAGAGTCCGTCGTTCGCGAGGTGTGGCAACGGCGCGAAATGCTGCTTGTGGCGTCACTTTGGACGGGCATCGAAATTTGGCTAGGGTTTCTTTTTGCAGTGGCGCTCGGCCTGGGTCTCGGCATCCCGATCGCCTATTCGCGCTCTCTTGAGGGAATGCTGCTGCCCGTGATCGTGGTTCAGCAAGTCATTCCAAAGGTGGCCGTCGCACCACTATTTCTAATTTGGCTTGGATATGGCCTTTCCCCAAAAATTTTCGTGGCTTGTCTCATCGCTTTCTTTCCGATCTTGATGAACACGATCAAGGGTCTACGAACGGTCGATCCCGAGCTTACGCAATGGGTGGGCACACTCGGCGCAACTCGCTTCCAGCTGTTCGTCAAATTGGCCATGCCTTGGGCTCTTCCCTACATTTTTGCCGCCATGAAAGTCGCGATCACATTCGCGATTGTAGGCGCGGTTGTTGGCGAGTTTGTCGGTTCGGATCGCGGCCTAGGCTACGTCCTTCTTCAGAGCACTAACGTTCTCGATACCAAACTCACATTTGCGGCGCTTTCCGTTCTGAGCGTGATTGGCATCGCCTTCTACTGGATAATCGTGGTCGCGGAGCGATTTCTGGTTCCTTGGGAACGATCGATCGAAGAGCCCGTCGGCACTGTTTAGCGCGTCGACCGGCTGAACGGTGACGGTCACCGCTTTTTTGCGCCGGAAAAGTCGAGCCTTCGTGAGTGCGAAATCCAGAATATGAAGACGTCAAGAGAGGCGAGTATCCTAATGTCGATTAATGCCAAGTCGCTTCCCATTCAGGAGGATGATAACTTCATCGCACAGATGGTGGCCGATGCGGAACTTCCGGCACTTCTCGTCACGCTTGCCCACGTCACAGGAGATTTATCGCTGATTCGAGATGAGCTTCGCCCACCATTAAGGGCGATGCCCACCGGTGCCGAGCCCAATGGAGGCATGTCTATCGAGAGTCAAGCCAAGGCTCGCGCCGAAGCAATTGAGGCCATAAAGCGCTATCGCGACGCGGGGTGCCCGGCGCCTCGCGATCCGACCGATCAGGAATTCAAGACTCTTCTGGCCTTCTTCGCAGGCGAATCTGCGAGCGAGTACGTGGCCCTTGCGAAGCATGAGCTGAACACAATGGGCGATGTCAGTGCACCTCGGTGGAAGAAAGGGAGCGTGGATCCGGATCGACCGTTTCGTGTTGCCATCGTCGGTGCTGGCATGTCAGGCCTTGTCATGGCGCACAGGCTCGCCCAAGCCGAGATACCTGTCGTGGTCTTCGAGAAAAATGCCGAGGTCGGCGGAACTTGGTGGGAGAATACGTATCCGGGCTGTCGTCTGGACACGAGCAATTTCGCCTACAGTTATGCGTTCGCCCAGAAAAGCGACTGGCCCTACCAATACTCGCCGCAGGAGACCATCCTCGAGTATCTGCGCGAGGTGTCCTCGCAGTTCGACATTCGTAAGAACATTCGGTTTGGGACTCAAGTGGAGACGATGGCGTTCGACGAGCTGGCCAGCAAATGGACCTTAACAGTCAAGTCTGGAAGTGGTTCGTCAGAGAGTGCCCAGTTCGATGTTGCTATTCTAGCTGTTGGTCAACTCAATCAACCGGTCATCCCAAAATTTCCGGGTTCGAGCGATTTTAAGGGACCAATCTTCCATTCGGCCCGATGGCAGAAGGATGTCGATCTAACTGGAAAGAAGGTGGCGGTTATCGGTACGGGTGCGAGCGCATTTCAGATCGTACCTTCGATCGTGGATAGCGTGTCTCAACTCGCTATCTATCAGCGTACGCCGGCCTGGATGCTGCCGGCCCCAAACTATCACAAACCGCTAGCGAAGGGTTTAGCGTGGCTCTTCAAACACCTGCCATTGTACAGCAATTGGTACCGTTTCTACCAGTTCTGGGTATCCTCGGAGAACCGCCTTCCTTTTTTTCGAGTCGACGAGAACTGGACAAAGAAAGATTCCGTGTCGGCCAAGAACGAGGTGCTTCGCGATAAACTTTTCAATCATCTCGCACCGCAATACACTGACCGCCCAGACCTATTGGACAAGGTGATTCCCGACTATCCACCCGGCGCGAAACGGATGCTTCGTGACAACGGGGTGTGGGCCGCAGCCCTAAAGCGAGACAACGTCGAATTGGTCACTGCGACAATCGATTCCTTCACACCCCAAAGCATACGGACCAGCGACGGGAAAGATCGACCGACTGATGTGGTTGTGCTTGCGACCGGCTTTAATGCCTCCGACTTTTACGTTCCGATTAAAATAACCGGTAGGAACGGCCTCGATTTACACGAGTTCTGGCAAGGAGATGCTCGCGCCGGACTTGGTGGTTGCGTGCCTGGATTCCCCAACCTGTTTTCGGTCTTCGGACCCAACGCCGCCCTTGTCGTCAACGGCAGCATATTCTTCATGTCGGAATGTTGCGCCAACTACATCGTCGAATGCGTGCGCACACTTCTTGTTGAGAGGTGGCGTACGATGGAGCTTAAGTCGGCTGCCTTTAGTGAATTCGTGGCGGAAGTGGAAGCGGAAAACCGAAAGCACGCGTGGGGAGGTATTTCTAACGTTAGCAGCTGGTACCGCAATAAGTTTGGTCGTTCAACGCAAGTGTGGCCATTTTCGCTTGGAGAATTCTGGAGCAGAACGCGGACGCTGGACCGTTCAAGCTATCAGTTCCAATAGCGTTCTCGCACCAAGGGAGAGTGACTTGTCGACAAATACAGATGCGTCAGTGCAGAGTGTAGCGTCATTGATCGAGATGCCACAGCAGGCACAGCTGATTGCGAAGATCGCGCGCGACCTAATCGCAGCTCCTTCGCCCAATCCACCACTAGATACCACGGAGGTCGCGGGCGTCGCCAAATCAATACTGCAAGAAGTCATCCCCGATATTGAGGTTGATCTGTTCAGGTTCGGCGAGGTCACAAATCTGGTCGCTCGCGTTCGAGGCAGTAATCCAGGTCGGCGGCTGATACTGAACGGTCATCTTGATACTTACCCCGTCGGTGATATCTCGAAATGGACGGTTTCCCCCTACCAAGGTGATCTGAAGGATGGGCGGATTTACGGGCGCGGCGCCTGCGACATGAAGGGCGGGATCGCGGCTTCTATCGTTGCGATGAAAATCTTAGCTGAACGGCGGGACACTTGGTCGGGAGAGCTCGTCATGACCCTGGGTGGTGACGAGGAGAGCATGGGCGACCTCGGCGTACGCGAGCTTATCCGCACCGTTCCACATGCCAAAGGTGATGCTGCCATTATTGCTGACGCGGGGTCACCGATGGTCACGCGCTTTGGGGAGAAGGGGTTCATATGGATTTCCGTCGAGACTAGTGGCTCGCCTGCTCATGGGGCCCATGTCCATCGAGGCGTCAACGCGATTGACCGATTGCGGCAAGTACTAGATCGGATTTCCGAACTTCGTCACATCCAGGTCGTGGCACCAATAACGGTGCGCGATGCTATCGCGCGCGCGAAAGCGGTTTCCGAAGAGTTGTCGGGTAAAGGCGAAGCGGATGTTCTTTCGTCCGTGACTATCAATGTTGGGAGAATCGAAGGTGGAACATCTCCAAATCTAGTGCCGGCCTCGGCTTCTTTCGCAGCGGACATCCGGATTCCAGTGGGGGTTACAGTCCAAGAAGTTGAGAGCCGGCTCCTCGATGCTATCTCAGCAATCGACGGTGTTTCTTTGAAGGTGGACCGCCGAACGGAGCCGACCTTCACCGATCCCAATAGCGAAATTGCTAGCTGCATCCAGGCCGCGGCAACAAAGGTCCTGGGAGCGGCACCGGCTCTCAATATGCGAGTGGGGGCCTCAGACGCACGCGTTTATCGCGCTGCTCATGTTCCGACGATTGTCTATGGACCGACACCGTTCAACATGGGTGGTGCAGACGAATACGTACTGCTGAACGAGCTGGAGGCTGTCATGCGGGTGCAGGCACTTGCTGGTCTCGACTTCCTAAGCCGTGCCCAATAACGGACGATTTGGCACGCCTGCTTACGAGGCTTCTTAGAGAACAAGCTCGATCTGTGTGGAGGAAATAGTGAAGCGACGAGACGGGCGTTTGGAAATTCATGGTGTGTCGGCGCTGCCAGGGACAAGCTCGCGAGGAGCAATTCCGTTTGCCGAGCTTCCTGACGGAACGAAGATAAGCCTACCAATTAGACTCGTGAACGGTCGTCACCCAGGACCCAGGCTCTATTTGGGCGCGACCATTCACGGCGACGAGGTAAATGGGGTTGCTATTACGAGCGAAGCGTTGGGGAGAATTGATCCCAATCAGCTTGCTGGTCAGATCGTCTGTCTGCCGCTCCAGCAGCCACTTGCTTTTCATGCAGACCATCGCTTGCCACTGGCGCAGTTTTTCAAGTCGCCGCTTGACCAAGCTCCGGCTGACGCTTGGACTTGCTTTCCCGGAAATGCCAAAGGCAATCTTGCTGAGCAGCTGGCGCACAAGATTTTTCAAATTGTACGCCTGTGTGACCTTGCGATCGACGTCCATACGCCGACCCGCGGAGGCCGCTACGTTCCAATCGCTATTCTTCCTCACGCGGACTTGGATCCCGATGGACGCGTGATGGCGTTAGCTGAGAGCATGGGAACAGGGTGGATTATCCGCAACAAGGACGGCTTTTACGTCGCGCCCGGAATACTCTGCGTCGAGGCGACGAGAATCGGGATTCCTTCCCTGACATTCGAGATCGGTGAAGGCGGGCGATTGGAACCTGATGTAGTAGCCATCGGTGCCGGATGCATCTTAAACGCCATGCAATCGCTCGAGATGGTCGACATCCCAAGACAGGAGCCGGTCGATGTACGACGGATGTCAGAGTTCGTTGGACTGCGAGCAATCCGCGGAGGGCTTCTGTACAACAAGGTAACTCTCGGCCAGGCGGTGAGGCGTGGCGACCTTTTGTGCATCGTAAAGGACGTGTTCGGCGACGAGGTTGAGCAGTTCTTGGCGCCGTGCGATGGTTACGTCGTACGATTGACGACACTTTCGACGGTTTCTACCGGCGAACGGGTCGCGACTTTGGGCGTGTGATCGACAGCCCAGGTGTTCCTGATCGCGGGGACACCGAAATTCACCGCCCAGGGAATCAAGAGGCGAACGATATCGGCTGGTCGCCGCTCACCGTCATCAACTATGTCTCGAACTCGGTCTCCGCAACCATCGGCCGGCCGGAGCCTACAAGGCGGTAGGAGTCATCGCCGCGACCGTCACTAAGAATCCGAACGACAAGAAGTGGGCCGATGACGTCGGCATGAAATCGTATCGCGAGCACTTCGAGAAATATCTTCCCGGCTCCGACATTGGAGATGATAACTACCTGTTCGGAACCCAGCCGGGCCAAATTCTGGAGCAGGTGCTAAAGCAATGCGGTCCGGCTGTGGCTGAACGGCGGACCTTGCATCCGCTTGAGGCCACAACATCGCAATCATGTCTGGAGCTACGACTTTGTCGGGACGCAGACACATGACGGTCGCAGGCTCCGCCTCATCACCTTGATCGATGAGGTTATCCGGGAATGCCTGGCCATTCGCGTCGCACGTCGGATCAATAGCTTCGGCATCGAGACGATGGCCGACGTGATGCTGACCAGAGGTGTCCCTGAACACATCCGCTCCGACAACGGCGCGGAGATGCTGCCAACTTCACATGCAGCTGGTTTGCAGAGGCTCGGCGCAAAGGACGCTCTACATCGAGCGCGCAGTCCGTGGGCGGACGGCTATTGCGAGTCGTTCAACCAGATCAGCTGCGCGACGAGTGCCTTCAACAGGGGATCTTCCGCAGTCTAAAGGAAGCTAAGTCGTCTTCGTGCACGAAACCACTTCAACACGATACGCCCGCATCTATTCGCTCGGCTACCACCCACCGGCGCCCCAGACATCCACAGCTTCTCAACCGTTCTGGATAAGCGAGTGCCCACGCCATAGTCTCCATCCGGCTGTCAAAATATCCGTCAGGTCACTCGCGGAATAACATTGTTATTGAAAATAACAACGTTATTTGATAGCCTTCCTTCTGCGTCGGCGGGGCGCGGAGGCGGCTTGCTCGCTGCAGGGTGCGCTCCGGGCCGCGGCACCTGCGCCCGTTGGTGGCGCAGGGAAGCATTACAACGCGCCGTAATGGCGCTTCGGGAGGATTTGCAATGCGAACCATGATCGGACTGGCGATGACCGGCCTGCTTGTGTGCAGTTCCGGCGCTTCGGCGCAGGTTTCCGACGATGCCGTCAAGATCGGGGTGATGTCGGATCAGAACGGCGTCTACTCCTACGTAACCGGCCGAGGCACGGTGGAGGCCGTCAAGCTCGCCATCGCGGATTTTGGTGGCAAGGTCCTCGGTAAGCCAATCGAAGTTGTCACGGCCGACGACCAGAACAAGCCTGACATCGCCGGCGGGATAGCGCGGAAGTGGTTCGACCAGGACAAGCTGGATGTCATTCTGGCCGGGGGCGGCAGTTCGACCACCATTGCCGCCTTGAACGCCGCGACCGAAAAGGATCGCACCATTCTGGTCTCGGGCGCCGGTTCGCCCGACATTACCGGCAAACTTTGCCACAACAACGTCACCCACTGGGCCTTCGATACCTACAGCCTGGCCTCCACTGTCGGCCGGGCCGTCGTGGCCCAGGGCGGCAAGAGCTGGTTCTTCATCACGGCCGACTATTCCTTTGGTCAGGCTTTGCAGCGCGACACCACGAAGTTCATCGAGGCCAGCGGAGGCAAGGTGGTGGGCGACGTGCGCCATCCGCTCAACTCCGCGGATTTCGCCTCCTTCCTGCTTGCAGCCAAGACCTCCGGCGCGCAGATCGTCGGCCTTGCCAATGCAGGCGGGGATCTCGTCAACAGCATCAAGCAGGCGCGGGAGTTCGGATTGACGGATGGCGGCCAGAAGCTGGCGGCGCTGCTGATCTACGTCAACGACGTTCAATCGCTTGGCCTGCAGCTGGCTCAGAACACGTTGGGTGCCGCGTCGTTCTACCACGATCTCAATGACGCGACGCGCGCCTGGACCAAGCGCTATCAGGAAGCGTTTCCCGGCAACAACCTTCCCAACATGGTGCAGGCCGGCGCTTACGCCGCCGTGACGCACTATCTTAAGGCGGTGCAGGCGGCGGGCACCGACGCCGCCGGTCCTGTCGGGAAGAAGATGCGCGAGATTCCGGTGAACGACTTCTTCAACAAGAACGTCGTGATCCGTCCGGACGGCCGTGTGCTTCCTGAAATGATGCTCTGGCGGGCCAAGACGCCGAAAGAATCCAAGGGGCCCGCGGATCTCTTCGAGGTCGTGCAAACCGTTCCGGGCAACCAGGCATTCAAGCCGGAGTCCGAAAGCGAGTGTCCGCTGCTCAAGAAGTAACAAGCGCCGCGCCATCGCAGCTTTCTGCAATGGCGCTCGGCCGGCGGGAACGGCGCAAGCGGCTCGGCAGCGTCAGGTTTTTTAACCGTCCCTGTACCGTTCGCGCAGCTGGTACTTTTGCTGCTTTCCGGTCGGGGTGCGCGGCATGGTTTCGATGAATTTGACCATGGCGGGCTTCTTGTAGCCCGCCAGGCGCTCGGCGCAGAAGGCGATCAGCGCCTCTTCAGTAGCCAGCTCACCGGGCCGCAACTCAACAACCGCACAAACCTGTTCGCCCCATTTCTCGTGCGGCACGCCAATGACGGCAACATCACCGACGGTCGGATGCTGCCGCAGCGTGTCCTCGATCTCCGACGGATAGATGTTCATGCCGCCGCTGATGATCATGTCCTTCTTGCGGCCGGTGACGTAGAGGAAACCATCTTCATCCAGCCGTCCAACGTCGCCGGTGCGCAGCCAGTCGTCGGCGAGCATTTCACGCGTCAGTTCCGGCTCGTCCCAATAGCCGGCCGTCATGGATGGCGCGCGAACCCAGATCTCGCCGTCAACATTGGTCGGTACATCGAGACCGTTGTCATCGACGATGCGGATCGAGGCGTGAACGGATGGACGTCCCGCGGAACCGGGTTTGGCGAGGAGCGCCCAATCAGGCACGAAAGTGACGCTGCCGCCACCCTCGGTCAGGCCGTAGACCTGGACGAAAGCCGAATGCGGAAAGCGCTGTTGCACCGCACGGGTAACTTCCGCCGACAGCGGTTGGCCGCCGCACATGATCAGCTTGAGATGCGATGTGTCGAATCGTTCGGGCTTCTCCACGCGCAACAGATCGTAGATCATGGTGGGAACCCACAGGACGTGGCTGACGCGATGTTCGCAGACATAGCGCAGCACGTCCTCCGCCACGAAGCCGCTCGACTCCTTGATGTGCACCGTCCCGCCGACGTGCAGGGTCGCCCAGGTAAGATCGTGGCGCCCGCCGATATAGTAGAGGTCGATCGAAGTGTGAGTGATGCTCTCCGGCCCGATCCGGAAGTCGATGACTTGCTGTAGCGAATTGAAGAACAGCCCGCCATTGCTCCACACCACGCCCTTCGGGCGTCCCGTCGTGCCCGATGTGAAGATGATTTCGTGGGGATCGTCGAAGCACGGCTCGCGGGGCACCGGTCCGGCTGTGGCAGCCGAGATCATGGCCTCGTAGCAGACATCGCCGTCGCTGCCTTCGAGCGCGACGACCAGGCGAAGTGCCGGCACTTCGCCCTGCCGCTGCAACGCTCGGATGGTCGGCACGAGGGCGGCTTCCACGAAGATGGCGGTGGCACCGGACCGGCTCAGGATGGCGGCGAGTTCTTGCGGCCGCAGCCGCCAGTTCATCGGGACCATGATCGCGCAGGCCGCTGCAATGCCTGCTTCGATCTCGAAATATTCCAGCCGGTTGCGGCAGAGCAGGGCGACCCGGTCCAGCGGCGCGATGCCGCTAGCCATCAGGGCGTGGCCGACCTTCCGCATCCGGTCGCACAACTCGCCGTAGCTGCGCGTTCGTCCCTGGAACACAAGCGCCGGGTGGTTCGCATCGAGACCGCCGCGCTCGAACAGGTAAGGCACTGCCAGCCGGCGCCAGCGATGCGGTTGGAGGTAACCCAGGTCGACCGGTTTCATGGTGCGGCCTTGCTTGCTACGCTCGCGGAACGAACGGGGTCTTATGATTTGCTGACAGCGAGCGGGCGAGGGGGCTCGGGACGCGCGCCCTTGACGAAGCGCTGCATGCCGGCGGCAGCCTCCGGGCCCAGGGCGGGCGCATGGCAGAGCTTGACCTCGAGATCGAGACCTTCCTGGATAGGCAAACCGATTGTGGCGATTGCCGCGGCGCGGTCGGCGCAGATCCCCACCTGGGAATAGTTTGCGATATGATGGGCGAGCTCCATCGAGCGCTTGAGCGCCGTGCCCGCCGGCACCACCTCCTGGGCGAGGCCCATTTGCAGCGCGCGATGGGCGTCGATCTCGATCCCAGTCTCGATCATGTAGAGCGCGTTGCCGAGGCCGACCACGCGCGGCAGACGTTGCGTCCCGCCATCGGCCAGCGAGAGACCCCAGCGCTTGTTCAGCAGGCCGAACTTCGCCCGCTCATCGACGATTCGGAAATCGCACCACACTGCAAGCTCGACGCCGCCCGCATAGCAAAGGCCGTTGACCGCGGCGATGACGGGCTTGCCGGGGTCAAGCCGCGCAAAGCCCATGGGCCCCGCATCGTAGGTGTGACGGTGTTCGAATAATTCCTTCATGCCCTTCAAGTTCGCGCCAGCACAGAAGGTTCGATCGCCGGCGCCGGTCACTACCAGCACCTTGGATCCCGCATTGTTGCCGAAGGCGATGATGGCATCGGCCAGCTCCATCGCCAGTTCATCGTCCACATTGTTGTGAACCTTCTCACGATTGAGTGTCAGCAGCGTCACTTCGCCATGTTGTTCGCTCAGCAGCTTGGACATCGTTCACCTCGCGGTTCTGTGTAACAGTGTTATGGTCAGCCGTATGCGTGTTTGCACACGCCACTGCGGCGATATTCAGAAATTGTAGGGCTTGTATTTGCCGAATACGTGGTGCTCGAAATGCGCCATGCCGCGCGCGCCGCCGGCCGCGGTCACCTCGCAGGGAAACTCGGTCGGCCCGAGCCGCTTGTTTTCGGAAAGCGACAGCAGGCCAGTCTTGCCCAGCTCCGCCGCCGACGGATATCGGTCGACTTCCACCACCGGACCGACGCCGCGATACATTCCGGCGCTGCCGCCGTCACGCCAGCCGCCGTAATAGCCGAGGCCCTGAACGTCGGCGGGCGTTCCGGCCGCCTTCATGACGTAGTCGTGCCAGTTGCCGGCGGTATCGCGAAGGGAGAATTCGCCGCCGACCACGTTTTTGGTGCCGGGCGCGTAGCGCAGGCGATGCTTGCATGCGGTCAGTTTGAGTTGCGTTCCGTCTGGTCTGTCCAGACGACCCTCGAAATCGAGCGGATTGCCGTCTTCGTCCTCGTGGGTATTGAAGAAGCCGGAGTGGTCGGTGAGCGACAGCTGGCACCAGATTCGGAAACGCCGGTGGTCGATCTCGTCCTCATCACGGGCTATGCCACCGTGCTTGGTCTGGGGACCCATGCCCGAGCGTACGCCCCAGGAATGGTCGCGGATCGCCATCCAGTTCTCGATGGCCGCGCTTTCGCCGTCGCACGTCACCGTTCCGTTCGCGCTGCAGACCTGGGTGTAGCGGACCATGTCGTGGATGAGGGCGCCGTGCTTGCGGAACTGATAGGGCGCCTCGAGGAAGGGATCGGCTAGCGCATTCAGGGTCAGCTCGAATTCGAACGGACCCTCGTTTTTCACCAACCGGATCGCGACTTTGCGCATCGGCTCCAGCACCTCGATCGAGAGCGGCCCGACGGCGAGTTCGGCCGAATTCGGACGCAGCGCCCGCGAGGTTCGCAGCACGCGCTGCTCGCCGCGGCGGGCGATGCCGGCGAAGCCGTCCATGACGTTCATGTTCGGATGCAGCCGGATGCCGCTGACAATGTACCAGTCGGCGCCGATGACAGCGCAGAAATAGCCATCGTTGAAATGCACGTCCGACGTCGCCGGAATATTGAAGGGCGTCGGATGCTGATGGAACGGATACTCGTCGAACTTGCTCAGCCTCACGAGCGCCTCGCTTCAGTACAAAATAACAGTGTTATCTTGCGCAATGGGGCCGTTAAGTCAAGCGCTCCCGGCCCGCGATAGCCGCTGCACGGATTGGGCGATGAAATGATCGAGGATGGACCGGGCATCGATGCCGAACACCCGGGTCCGCTTGGTGTGATAGAGCGTCAACAGACCGAACAGCATCGCAAAATGAACGCCGACTTCCACCTCCGCGTCGCGTTCATTGAATCCGGCGATCTCGCGCAGCAGCGTGCTGTAGATCGCGAGGATAGACTTGAGCTGGGAGTTTAGCTGGGCGTCGAGCTCGCGGGTCAGGCCCTGCGGCTTCAGGCCGTTAAAGAGATACAGTGCCAGCGACAGGTCATTTGGCCGCTCCGCGTACCAGGTGAAGTGCGAGACGAGCGCGGCTTCGAAGCGCTTCTCCGGTGTCCTCGCGGCCTCGATGTCGGCAACGAGCGCCCGCCGCCAGCTCTCCAGCGATCGCGACAGCACCTCGGCGTAAATCTCCTCCTTGCCCTTGAAATAGGGGTAGATCGCGCCCGTTGTGCATTTGGCGGCCGTGGCGATCATCCGGATCGAAGCGCCTTCCAGTCCCTTTTTCTCGAATACCTTGCGGGCAGCCCGCAGAACCGCTTCGCGGCGCGTGGTGCGCAGGAGATCCTCGTCGGCCTCGCTTCTTGCCATCATCGTCCTCGAAATGGGTCGTCGCGTTCTGATTCGGGGCGCAGAACGATATATATCGATCCGGTGGCCCAAGCACCAATTGCGTCGTGTCATTCGCGGGCCAGCAGATCGCGCGCTCTCTCCACCATTGGAATAAACGAACGCGCAAAGACGTTCCAGGCCGGGTTCGGGCGCTTGCCGCTGCGGTGGAGCTCGAAATAGTAGCCGGTCAGGCAAGCCAGCCGGTAGGCCGCGAGCGCCCGGTACCATCCAATTCGCGATACATCCGCGCCGCTGTGCTGTGCATAGCGCGCGATCATCATCTCGGCCGGAGGGGCCCAGTCGAGCCCGCCGCGATCGGCAGTCCAGCTCGCCGGGTCGAAGATCATGCATAGCCAGCCGAGATCGAGCAGCGAGGGTCCGAGTGAGGTGCCTTCCCAGTCGACGATTCCGGTCAGGCGATGGCCGTCGCTTAGCCAGTTGTTCGAATAATAGTCGCCGTGCACAAGGCCGATGGCCTCATCCCCGGGCGCGCGCGAACGAAGTGCCTCGGCCAGCGAGAGGCCGGCCGAAATCCAGGCTTCATCGGAAGATTTCCGCAGCACCGGAATCCAGTGTTCGATCTCCGCCAGCGGCGGACGCGGTCTGTCCCAATTCTTCAGCAGGGCCGTCGCATCGATCGCATGGATTTGAGCGAGCCGCTCGACGGCATCGAAGAATATTTCGCCGGCGTTCGGAAGAGCGACGTTCTGGACAAAGATGTCCGGGAATGTCGAGCCCGGCAGGCGCCTGGTGATTAGGAAGGGAGAGCCGAACAACCGGGAGTCGTTGGACCAAGCAACGGGAACGGGTGCCGGCACCTGATTGGCATTAAGCATCGTCAGAAGCGGAACCTGTCTAAGCAGATCGAAATTGCTCCGCGCCGGCACGCCCGGCGGCAGTGCCTTCAAGACGTAGGCTGCCTGCCCTTCCAGGCTCTCGAGATCGAAGCCCACAGTGACGCCAGAATGCCCGCCGAGTGAACGTACATTGTCCACCCGTGCCGTGTGCCCGGCATGCTCCCTGGCCCATGCGGCCAGTGCCGCCGTCATGCGGCAAATGAGCTCTGCGTTTGCGCTCGCCATGAATTATCACCTTGCAGACAGTCGAATAACAGTGTTATTGCACAAATGGATTAGCGACAAAAGCCGGAAACCAGGGATGGTGGTGCCATCAGTGCAAGAGAGCTTGTCTGTCCCAGCGCACGGGGAGCATTGCTGGCACCGGCTGTACGATGCAGGGGTTCCGCTGCTGCCGCAGCCGCGCTATCGCACGGTGACGGCGGCGTTCCGCGCGGCCTGTGACGAGCGGCCGGATCATCCGCTAGTCTGGTATCGCGGCAAAGTCATCACGATCGCCGAGGCCGATGTCCTGAGCGACACGCTCGCCGCCGAACTTCTCGAGGCAGGATTTTCGCGTGGCGATCGGCTGGCGATCTATCTGCAGAACACGCCCCATTTCGTGCTCGGCGCGCTTGCCGCGTGGAAGCTCGGCGGCATCGTCGTCACCGTCAATCCCATGTACCGCTCGCGCGAGCTGCGCGAAGTCCTCATCGACAGCGCGCCGAAGGTGTTGTTGTGCCAGACCAATTCCGATCTGGAAGATGTGCGCAACCTCGCTGCCGAAGCTGGCATTTCGCGGGTGATCGACGGCGCGGCCGATCCGGAAGCCGGCGACGGCTGGAGTGCGCTCCGTCCCCCCGCTGTCAAGCCTTCTTTCCGTACGGCCGAACCCGAAGATATCGCGACGCTGATCTACACCTCCGGCACCACTGGTCCGCTCAAGGCGGTCGCGAGCACACATGCCAACGTGATGCAGGGCGTCGAGGTCTACCGGACCTGGGCATCGCTGACGCCGAATGACACCATCATAGCGATTGCGCCCCTGGTGCACGTGACGGGCATGGTGGGCTATCTCGCTCCAGCGCTCACCCTGCCGGTCCCGCTCGTGCTCACCTACCGCTTCTCACCGGCCGCGTTTGCCGCCGCGGTCCGGGAGCACCGCGCGACCTTCACGATCGGCCCGACCACGGCCTTCATTGCGCTCACCGAAGCAGACGCCGTCAGCGCCGGCGACCTGCGGACGCTCAGCAAGTGCTACTCCGGCGGCGCGCCGATTCCGGCCACGGTGGTCGAGCGCTTCGCGGCGAAGTTCGGCCACAACATCCACGGCATCTACGGCCTGACCGAAGCCACCGGACCCACCCATATCGTTCCGCGCAATCGCAAGGCGCCGATCGACGACGCCACCGGCGCGCTTTCCGTGGGGATCCCGGTGTCGGGGATGGACTGCGAGATTGTCGGCGAAAACGGCGAGACGCTGGACGCCGGCCAGCCCGGCGAGCTGCTGCTGCGCGGCAGCCAGGTCGCCGCTTCCTACTGGCAACGTCCCGACGAGAGCGCCCTGACGTTCACGCCGCGCGGTCTGCGCACCGGGGATGTCTGTTTCCGCGACCGGGAAGGATGGTTCTACGTCATCGATCGCATCAAGGATCAGATCAATGCCTCCGGCTTCAAGGTCTGGCCCCGCGAAGTGGAGGATATGCTGTACGAGCATTCCGCCGTCGCCGAGTGCGCGGTGATTGGTATCCCGGACGAATACAGGGGAGAAACCGTGCGCGCCTATGTCGTCCTGCGCGCGGGCCGGCAGACCACCGCGCAGGAGCTGGCGGAGTTCTGCCGCGAGCGCCTTGCGGCCTACAAGGTGCCGCGCTCGATTATCTTCATGGAGCAATTGCCGAAGACGGCGAGCGGCAAGATTCTCCGGCGCGAGCTCAAGCTGATCTGATTTCCCGTCATCGAGGAACAAGCATGTACGAAGCTATTCATTACGAGGTCGAGAACGCCACGGCGCTCATCACGCTCGACCGTCCCGACGATCTCAACACCATCGTTCCGCCGATGCTCGACGAGCTCGAGTCGGCCGTGCACAAGGCGACCCGCGACGCCGCCGTGAAGGTCATCATCCTGCAGGGCGCCGGCAAGGCGTTCTGCGCCGGCTTCAATTTTTCCGGCGGCTTCCATCAGTGGGACAAGGACATCGCGACCGACGACCAGTGGGACGCCGGCAAGGACATGGTGATGGTCACCCATCAGCAGCTCGGCTGGGTGCCGCGCTTCATGTCGCTGTGGCGTACGCCCAAGCCTGTGATCGCCCAGGTTCACGGTTGGTGCGTCGGCGGCGGCAGCGAGATGGCGCTGTGCGCCGATATCGTGATCGCCTCCGAGGACGCCGTGATCGGCACGCCCTATTCGCGGATGTGGGGATGCCATCACGCCGGCATGTGGGTGCATCGGCTGGGTCTTGCCAAGGCCAAGGAGCTGGCGCTGACCGGCCGCGCCTTGTCCGGCAAGGAAGCAGCTGAGATCAGCCTGATCAACAAGGCCGTGCCTTTCTCAGAGCTTCAGAAGGAGACGCGCGCGCTGGCCGCCCAACTTGCGACCATTCCGATGTCGCAACTGGCGGCGATGAAGCTCGTGGTTAATCAGGCGTACGAGAACATGGGCCTGCAATCGACCCAGCTGCTCGGTTCGGTCATGGACAGCATGCTGCGCAACACCCCCGAGGCTCTGGAGTTTATTCGTATCGCGCAGGAGCGGGGAGTCGGCGCGGCCGTTGCGCAGCGGGATGGGCCCTTCGCCGACTACAGCCAAGCGCCCAAATCTGCGAAGCCCGATCCGCGGCATGTGATCTACGCGGGTAAGGCGCGGCAAATGCTGCCCGGATAGGCGCCGGCTGCAGCGGGCGCTGGACGTTGGAGGGAGGCATTTTCGTTTGAATTGCCGCATTTGAGATCTCGAAAGTCTGGCTGTTCACGACGAATGAACCCTTGTGCTTGCGTTCGAGCGCCAATCGGGCTGCCCGCCAGATCGATCAGCCCTGCGGAGAAGTTGTCAGAGGAACGGCGGACCGGACCAGGATTCCGTCACCCAGACATTTCAATTAGCCCAACCGTCTCGATTTCCTTCGGAAATGCGGTGGAGCCTATGAGGCAAAGCTCAACAACGCGGATCCCAATGATGATAGCGGTCGTGTCTTGTCAGCACACAACGCTTCGTTCGAGGGGCAAGCAGCGTGAACGGCTTGATCGGCACGGTTCGTACAAGCCGAGGAATTTCCGGTGATCACGATCTTCATGCCGCTCACGTAGAACGGGCGTCCGAGTTCAAGGCCATCCGGCAGAGCCGCAGGGTGAAGACGCAAACCGGCCCGCTTGCTGCCATCGCTATCCGGGGATCACGTCTTTCGGTTCTTGGCGTTCACCGCGATTGCCGCGGCGGCTGTACGGTTTTCAACGCCGAGCTTCGAATAGATCTGTTCGAGATGCTTGTCGACCGTGCGAGGGGAAAGACCCAGGATTTGCGCGATGTCGCGGTTGGTCTTGCCCTTGGAGAGCCACGACAGGACCTCGCCTTCGCGCGCCGTGAGGCCGAACTCGCTTGAGAATTCAGTTGGTGTGTCGCTCGTATCCTTGGCCAGGCGGAGCAGGAATTCGTTCGGGCCAAGTTTGCCCATATACTGCAGACGAAGCGTCTCGTTACCCGGGAGCGGCGCCAGCGACTCCGCCTTGGTTCCCGCTTTGCTTTTCTGCATCTGTTCCAGCCATTGCGGCATCGGGTCCGGCAGAGCGAATTCCTCGTCGGCATTGGCAGACAGCGTCGTCGATAGCAGCTTTTGCGCCTGCGGCGTCGCCCAGAGAATGCGCCCCTGACGGTTGACCGCCAGCAGATAGCGGCCGGAGACGTCAAGAGCGGCGCGCGCGCTCTGCGTCATCCGCGCGTTGGCGAGGTGGACGCGAATACGCGCCAGCATCTCCTCAACGACGATCGGTTTGGTCACGTAATCGACGCCGCCGGCTTCCAGCCCGCGTACGATGTGCTCGGTCTCGGCAAGCCCTGTCATGAAGATGATCGGCGTGTTCGCGAGCCCGGCATCGCGCTTCAGCCGTATGCAGGTCTCGAACCCGTCCATGCCCGGCATGACCGCATCGAGGAGCACTATATCTGGGGTGATCTGGTCGACGATGCGCATCGCCCCCGCTCCGTCGAGCGCGACCATCACGGTCATCCCGGCGCCGTCGAGCGCGTCGGTGAGCAGCCGCAGTGTCTCCGGGGAATCATCGACGACGAGTGCGACGTCGCGCTTTTTGGCTTCAGTGATCATAGCTGTGCAGCGTCTTCAGGGTCGCCATGTACCGGTCGAGATCGAAGCGGTCGATCAGCGAACGCATCTCGGCGACGAAATCGGCATGTTCGGGGAAATCGTTGTCGATCTCGTCGAGCTTTGCATGGATGCCCTTGATATAGCCCAGCTGTCCAAGACCAATCAGCTCTTCGACGTGCCTTGCCGGGGGCCGCGATCCGGTTTCCGGCTTCCATTGCGGCAGCGCAATCTTATCCGCCGCGTATTGCCATTGCAGCTTGAGCAGTTGGCGGATGGTTTCCAGCAGCCGCGGAATGTCGATCGGCTTCATCAGATAGCCGTCATGATAGGGCTGCGCCAGCGGCGCCCCATGGGCTTCCAGTGCGCTGGCCGATACCATCAGGATCCGCGCTTGGTGATGGCCGCTGGCACGCAGCATTTGCGCGACCGTCCAGCCATCCAGACTGCCCATGGAAATGTCGAGTAGGAACAGATCGGGCCTGCAGTGCTCGGCCATCGCCAGGCAGCCCGCGCCGTCGGGTGCGCTGAGCACGATGAAGCCGAGCGGCGCCAGCACTTGCCGCAGGAGATCGCGGTGGGTCGGATCGTCGTCTGTGACCAGGATTGTCTTGCGCGGTCCGAGATAGCCGGCAACCGGCGCATCCACCGGCGCGATCCGTGTCGGGTTGGTGACTTCGGACAGGAGTATCTTGACACGGAAATTGCTGCCGATGCCGACGGTCGAGCTCACCTTGATATCGCCGCCCATTACTCCTGCGAGCAGACGGCTGATGGTCAGTCCAAGGCCGGTCCCGGTCTGCGGCTGTGCGGCGCCCAGCGCGCCCCGTTCGAAAGGCGCGAAGATGCGCTCGAGATCATCCGGCTGGATACCAGGGCCGGTGTCGATCACCTCGAATTCGGCTACAGGGCTGCGGTAGTGCACCACGAACCTGACAGTACCGCTTGGCGTAAACTTGATGGCGTTGGACAGCAGGTTGATCAGTATCTGGCGCAACCGCTTTTCGTCGGCATAGACCACGACCGGAAGGACCGTTGGGCGCTCGAAGATGAAGTCGATGCCCTTGGCGGCCGCCTGGAGGCGAAACATGCCGACGAGTTGGTCGAGGAATTCGCCGAGCCGCACTTCGTCGCGTGACAAGTAGAGCCGGCCGGCCTCGATTTTGGAGATGTCGAGAATGCCGTCAATCAAGCCGGAGAGATGGTCGGCGCTGCGGCGGACGACGCGCACCTGATCGCGCGGGCGTTCCTGGAGGCTAGCGTCCTGCTCCAGTAGTTGCGCATAGCCGGAGATCGCATTAAGCGGCGATCGCAGTTCGTGGCTAAGCCCGACCACATAGCGACTCTTGGCGAGATTGGCTGATTCCGCTACCTCCTTGGCGCGCTGCAGTTCGGCGTCGGTGCGCTTGTGCGCGTCGATTTCCTGGATCAGGAGGGCGGTCTGCCGCCGGGTTTCCGCCTCGGCGGCTCTGCGGCTCTGCTTTGCCAGCACGAACAGCCACGCCACCACGCCGATGATGATAGTGAGCGCGAAGAACACCTTCCACAGCACGTCGGAAAGCAGCTGTGTATCCAGATGAGTGGAGCTCGAAGTCTGCAGGTATATTAACCCAAGTACCAGCGCGACAAGGCCTGCGGAGACTGCGAACACGCCGAGATAGTGCCCGACCTGCGAATTGATGCGGTCATAGATCGCCTGCGGCAATAGCTTGCCGAGCATCTCCGATACTTGCGCCTGGATGCGCGCGTGCGGCTTGCACAGGTCGTGGCAACGGGCGTCGAGCGAGCAACACAGCGAGCAGATCGGCCCGGCGTAGGCGGGGCAGGACGCCATGTCCTCCGGCTCGAAGGAATGCTCGCAAATACAGCACTGGATCTGTTCCAGGTTTTGCCAGCTCCGTTTCGGCTTGCGCGCGATGTAGTACTTTCCATCCGTCGCCCAGGCGATCAAAGGCGCGGTGACGAAGGCGACCGCAAGCGCCACGAAAGCGGAAAGCGCCTTCGCCGTGGGGCCGAACAGGCCATAGAAGGCGCTGATCGACACCAACGTCGCAATCAGCATTGCGCCGACGCCGACCGGGTTGATGTCGCAGAGATGCGCGCGCTTGAACTCGATGTGCTGCGGCCGCAGCCCCAGCGGCTTGTTGACGACGAGATCGGCCACCAGTGCGCCGACCCATGCAATTGCGACGTTGGAATAGAGCGCCAGCGTCTGCTCTAGTGCCTTGTATACGCCGATCTCCATTAACAGCAGCGCCACCAGTACGTTGAACACCAGCCACACCACGCGGCCGGGGTGACTGTGCGTCAGCCGCGAAAAGAAGTTCGACCACGCGATCGATCCGGCATAGGCGTTGGTAACGTTGATCTTGAGCTGCGACAGGATCACGAAGGTGCCCGTCAGCGCCAGCGCAAGGTCAGGCTGCGACAGCACATAGCGGAACGCCTCGAGATACATATGCGCAGGCTCGGCAGCGTGCTCGGTGGAAACGCCGTGGCTCAGCGCAAAGAACGCGAGGAACGATCCCGCCAGCAGCTTCACCGCGCCGAGCACGATCCAGCCGGGCCCGGCACTGAGCAGTGCGATCCACCATGACAATTTCGAAGTCCTGCGGTCGCGTGGCAGGAATCGCAGGAAGTCGACCTGTTCTCCGATCTGCGCTACCAGCGAAAACACGACGGATGCCGCCGTGCCGAAGAGCAGTAAATCGATATGCCCGTTGGTATCGCCGTGCTCACCTGCGAACTTCGTCCATTCCGTGAACGAGTAGGGGTTGGCGTAGGCGATCGCTGCAAAGGGCAGGACGTGCAGTATTATCCAGAGCGGCTGTGTCCACAGCTGGAAGCGGCTGATCAACGTAATGCCGTAAGTCACGAGCGGAATGATCACGACCGCGCTGATCAGATAGCCGATCGGTCGCGGAATAGCGAAACACATTTCCAGCGCAGCCGCGAGGATCACAGCCTCTATGGCAAAGAAAATGAAGGTGAAGGTCGCATATATCAGCGAGGTGATGGTGGAACCGATGTAGCCGAAACCGGCCCCGCGCGTGAGCAGATCGATGTCGATGCCGCATTTGGCGGCGTGATAGGCGATCGGCAATCCGCAGCAGAAGATGATGACGCTGACGATGAGGATTGCTGCCGCCGAATTGGTAAAGCCGTAGTTGAGCGCAATGGTGCCGCCGATCGCTTCCAGCGCCAGGAATGAGATCGCGCCGATCGCGGTATTGGCGACGCGGGCGGCGGACCATCGACGTGCGCTCTTGGCCGTGAAGCGCAGCGCGTAGTCTTCCAGCGTCTGGTTGGCAACCCATTGATTATACTGGCGCCTGACGCGGTCTATGCGCTGCCGCCCTGCCACTTCAGCTCAACTCCCCAAACGAGCACTCGCTACCCAAATCTACGTCGCAATTTTGCGGTGCAATATACGCGATCCCACGTATCTGTGCACTGCACAATTCTGAGCAATCCTCGCCTCACCAATAAGCGTGTCCTCGAAACCAATGGGGTGCTCATGTCAGACGAAATCAAACAGGGCCTGCAATCTCCGTTCCGGCGCAATCTCCTGAAGGGAATAGCCGCCTTGCCGGCCTTGACCATGCTTCCGAGCCCGTCCTTCGGAGCAGGCCCTGCAACTTCCGCGGTCAACACTACCGGCCTGGCGGTAACCGACACTGAAGTCACCGTCGGCATCCTTCATTCCGTCACCGGCACCATGGCGATCTCGGAAACCGGATCGGTGGAAGCCGAGAAGCTCGCGATTGAGCAGATCAACGCGATGGGCGGTGTGCTTGGTCGCAAGATCAAATTCATTCAGGAAGACGGCGCCTCGGACTGGCCGACGTTCGCCGAGAAGGCGAAGAAGCTGCTGGTCAACGACAAATGCGCTTCCGTCATGGGCTGCTGGACCTCTGCGTCGCGCAAGGCGGTGCTGCCGGTGTTCGAGCAGTACAACGGTATGCTCTATTATCCGACCTTTTATGAAGGCCTCGAGCAGTCCAAGAACGTCATCTACACCGGCCAGGAGGCGACGCAGCAGATCATCGCCGGCCTTGACTGGGTGCAGAAAACCAAGGGTGCCAAGACTTTCTACCTGCTCGGCTCCGACTACATCTGGCCGCGCACGTCAAACAAGATCGCGCGCAAGCACATCGAAGGGCATCTGAAGGAATCCAAAGTCGTCGGCGAAGAATACTTCCCGCTCGGCCACACCCAGTTCAACTCGGTCATTAACAAGATCAAGCTGACCAAGCCCGACGTGATCTATGCCATCATTGTCGGCGGCTCGAACGTCGCCTTCTACAAGCAGCTGAAAGCAGCCGGCATCGACCTGTCGAAACAGACGCTGCTCACGATCTCGGTGACTGAAGACGAGATCGACGGTATCGGCGGTGAAAATATTGCCGGCGCCTTTGCCTGCATGAAATACTTCCAATCGCTCGACAACCCCAACAACAAGGAATTCGTCGCCGCCTTCAAGAAAATGTGGGGTGAAAAGACCGTGATCGGCGACGTCACCCAGGCTGCCTATCTCGGCCCGTGGCTGTGGAAGTTGACGGTGGAGAAGGCTGGCTCTTTCGACGTCGACAAGGTCGCGGCCGCTTCGCCAGGCGTCGAGTTCAAGGGCGCACCGGAAGGCTACGTCCGTATCCACGAGAACCATCATCTCTGGTCGAAGACGCGCGTCGGCAAGGCCAAGGCCGATGGTCAATACGAGCTGGTTTACGAGACCGCCGACCTCGTCGAACCCGATCCGTTCCCGAAGGGCTACCAGTAAGCGTGTGCGCTCCGGCGCTCGCGCTTTCATTCAAAGACGTCCCGCGTCGCTTCGTGCGGCGCGGCCTCACCGGCCACGGAGAACGGAAGCATGTTCGGCGACTATTCGATCGGCGATCTCGGCGCCATCTTTGCGATGCAGGGCTTTGCAGGCCTGATCCTGTTTTCCGTTTACGTGCTGATGGCGCTGGGGCTTGCCATCATCTTCGGCCAGATGGGCGTCATCAACATGGCGCACGGCGAGTTCATGATCCTCGGCGCCTACGTCACCTGGATGACGTCGAACGCTTTCCAGCAGTTCCTGCCATCGCTCTTCCCCGGTTACTTCTTCCTCGCGATGACATTGGCGTTTATCGCCTCAGGCTCCTTAGGCATGCTGGTGGAGTGGGCGCTGATACGCCATCTTTATAGGCGTCCGCTGGATACCTTGCTCGCCACCTGGGGACTGAGCCTCATCCTGCAGCAGGCCTACCGCTCCATCTTCGGCGCGCGCGAAGTCGGCGTCGAACTGCCGGAATGGATGATGGGCTCTTGGCAGGCGACAGATTCCATTCAAATCCCCATCAACGGCATGTTCGTGATGGCGCTCACCGTGCTGATCACCATCGTGGTGTCCTACGTGTTGTTGCTGTCGCGCTGGGGCCGCCAGGTCCGGGCCGTCGTGCAGAACCGCGTGATGGCGGGCGCTGTCGGCATCAATACGGAGAAAGTCGATCGCTACACCTTCGGCCTGGGCTGCGGCATCGCTGGAATCGCCGGTTCCGCCTTCACTATGATCGGTTCGACCGGGCCGACCGCCGGCCAGCTGTACATCGTCGATACGTTCCTCGTCGTCGTATTCGGCGGTGCGGCCAGCCTGCTCGGCACCATCGCTTCGGCTTTCACCATTTCGCAGGCCCAGTCGACCATGGAGTTCTTCATGTCGGGCTCGATGGCCAAGGTGCTCACGCTACTTGCCATCGTCGCGATCCTGATGGCCCGGCCGCAGGGATTGTTCGCGCTCAAGGTCCGCAAATAACAACGAGCAGGCACACGGTCATGATCATCAACTCGCGCTTTTTCAACCGCTCGGAACTGGTCGGCTTCATCGCGCTCGCCGTGCTGTTGTTCCTGATCCTGCCGCTGTCGCTGGACATCTTTCGCCTCAACCTCGTCGCCAAGTACCTGACCTATGCCTTCGTCGGAATTGGTCTCGTGCTGTGCTGGGGCTATGGCGGCATCTTGAGCCTGGGGCAGGGCGTGTTCTTCGGCCTCGGCGGCTATTGCATGGCGATGTTCCTGAAACTCGAGGCTTCGAGCGTCGCCAACACCAAGATCCAGTCGACGCCGGGCATTCCCGATTTCATGGACTGGAATCAGCTGACCCAGCTGCCATTCTTCTGGAAACCGTTTCACAGCTTCCCGCTGACGCTGCTCGCCATCGTTCTCGTGCCCGCGATCTTTTCCTTCATCATCGGTGCGGCCATGTTCAAGCGCCGGGTTGGCGGCGTGTACTTCGCGATCATCACTCAGGCGATCGCCGCGATCATGACCATCCTGATTATCGGGCAGCAAGGCTACACCGGGGGAATCAATGGGATCACCGACCTGCGTACCCTGTATGGCTGGGACATTCGCACAGATCACGCCAAGTTCATTCTTTACTTCGTCGAGGTGGTGCTACTGTTTGCCTGCATCATCGCGGCCCAATTTATCCGTCTGACCAAGCTTGGCCGTATCCTGGTCGCGATGCGCGAGCAAGAGGACCGTGTCCGCTTCTCCGGTTACAGCGTCGCTAACTTCAAGATATTCGCGTTCTGCGCAGCGGCCGTCTTTGCCGCCATTGGCGGCGCGCTGTTCACCCTTGAGGTTGGCTTCATGTCGCCGTCCTTTGTCGGCATCGTGCCGTCGATCGAGATGGTGATTTACACTGCGGTCGGCGGACGGATGTCGATCTTCGGCGCGGTATGGGGATCGCTGCTGGTCAACTTCGCCAAGACGCTCTTGTCGGAATCCTTCCCGCAGCTCTGGTTGTTCGGTCTCGGCGCGTTGTTCATCGCCGTCGTGTTGGCCTTCCCGAACGGTTTGTCGGGCATCTGGGCAGACTACGTGCAGCCGCACATCGATCGCCTGCTGGCATCGCGCAAATCCAAGCTCGGCAATGGCTGGAGCGACACTTCCGTCGCCGACGGCACCCCCGCGGAATGAGGAGGCCATCATGCTCATCGGACATCAACCCAAGGAGTTCCTGCTCGCGGTCGAAGGGCTCACCGTGTCCTTTGACGGGTTCAAGGCGGTGAACGATCTGTCCTTCTATGTCGAAGAGAACGAGATTCGGGTCATCATCGGCCCCAACGGCGCCGGCAAGACCACGGTTCTCGATCTGATCTGCGGCAAGACCAAAGCCACCTCAGGCTCGATCCAGTTCCGCGGCAACGAACTGACCAGGCTCAAAGAGAACGAGATAGTCCAGGCCGGCGTGGGTCGCAAATTCCAAACGCCCTCCGTGTTCGAAGACCTTACCGTCTTCGAGAACCTGGAGATCTCCTTTCCACGTGGACGCAGCGTATTCGGCTCGCTCACCTTCCAGCGCGATAAGACGGTGAAGGACCGGGTAGAGCAGGTGGCCGAGATAATCTTCCTGAAGGATCGGCTCGACACTTATGCCGACCAGCTTAGCCACGGCCAGAAGCAGTGGCTCGAGATCGGGATGCTACTGATCCAGGATCCGGAGCTGTTAATGCTCGATGAGCCAGTCGCCGGCATGAGCGTCTCCGAGCGCGCCAAGACCGCCGAACTGCTCAACCGCATCATCAAGGACCGATCGGTGCTGGTGATCGAGCACGACATGAAGTTCGTGGAGGACATCGCGCACAAAGTCACGGTGCTGCACCAGGGCCAAATCCTCTCCGAGGGAACAATGGAGAAAGTGAAGAACGACCCCAAGGTCATCGAAGTCTATCTCGGCCACTAAGGAGCAGGGGCATGCTTTCCATTTCCAATCTTCACGTCGCTTACGGCCAGAGCGAGGTGCTGCACGGCCTCAATGTGTCGGTCGCGCCGAATGAGATTGTGGCGATCATGGGCCGAAACGGCATGGGGAAGACCACGCTGATGAAATCGCTGATGGGCATCCTGCCGACGAAGGCCGGTTCGATCACGATGGAAGGCGCGGAACTTGCCCCGCTGCAAAGCTATCAACGCGTTGCCAAGGGTCTCGCTTACGTCCCACAGGGCCGCATGATCTTCTCGACCATGACGGTGAAGGAGAACATCGAGACGGGCCTCGTTGTAACAGGTGAATCCGAGGTGCCTGGCAGCATCTACGAACTGTTTCCTGTGCTGCTCGAAATGAAGAACCGCCGCGGCGGCAATCTTTCCGGCGGCCAGCAGCAGCAGCTTGCCATCGCCCGTGCGCTCGCCACCAACCCGAAGGTGCTGCTGCTGGACGAGCCTACCGAGGGCATCCAGCCTTCGATCATCAAGGAAATGGCGCGTACATTGAAGCGCATCCGCGACGAACGCGGTTTGTCGATCGTGGTGTCGGAGCAGGTGCTGAGTTTTGCACTCGACGTCGCCGACCGCGTGCTCGTCATCGAGAACGGCGAGATCGTCCAAGACGACCCGCGCGACGATGTCGATGCCGCCAAGATCTCGAAATACCTGTCCGTTTAAGAGAGTCCGGGACGTGAACTGTAACCTGGTTGTCAAAAGGGGAGCACTTCGATGCCAGAGACACTGATCAAGGTCGACCTTACCAAGTCGGCCTACGAGAACGACATGATTCACAATCGCTGGCATCCGGACATACCGATCGTGGCGTGGGTCAATCCGGGCGACGATTTCATCATCGAGACCTATGACTGGACTGGTGGCTTCATCAAGAACAACGACTCTGCCGACGACGTGCGCGACATCGACCTCTCGATCGTGCACTTCCTGTCCGGCCCGATCGGCGTCAAGGGCGCCGAACCCGGCGACCTGCTCGTCGTCGATCTGCTTGACGTCGGCCCGCTGAAGGAGAGCCTGTGGGGTTTCAACGGCTTCTTTTCCAAGAAGAACGGTGGCGGCTTCCTTACGGATCATTTCCCGCTGGCGCAGAAGTCGATCTGGGACATTCATGGGCTCTACACGTCTTCCCGCCACGTGCCGGGCGTCAGCTTTGCCGGTTTGATCCATCCCGGCCTGATCGGCTGTCTGCCCGATCCGAAGCTGCTGGCGAAATGGAACGAACGCGAGGCCGCGCTGATCGCGACCAATCCGACACGCGTGCCTGGGCTTGCCAATCCGCCATTCGCCCCGACGGCGCATGCCGGTCGCGCCAAAGGCGATGCAAAGGCGAAGGTCGGCGCGGAAGGCGCGCGTACCGTGCCGCCGCGGGAGCACGGCGGAAACTGTGACATCAAGGATTTGTCGCGCGGCTCGAAGATCTACTTCCCTGTCTATGTGCCGGGAGGTGGACTATCGATGGGCGACCTGCATTTCAGCCAGGGCGACGGCGAGATCACCTTCTGCGGGGCCATCGAGATGGCGGGCTGGCTGCATCTCAAGGTTGACGTCATCAAGGATGGAGTCGCCAAATACGGCATCAAGAATCCAGTGTTCAAGCCGTCACCGATCACGCCGAATTACAAAGATTATCTGATCTTCGAAGGCATCTCGGTCGACGAGGAAGGCAAGCAGCACTATCTCGACGTCCATATCGCCTATCGCCAGGCCTGTCTCAATGCGATCGAATACCTGAAGAAGTTCGGCTACTCCGGCGCTCAGGCCTATTCGATCCTTGGCACCGCGCCGTGCCAGGGCCACATCTCCGGCGTGGTCGATGTGCCCAATGCCTGCGCCACGCTGTGGCTGCCGACGGAAATTTTTGACTTCGATGTCATGCCGTCAAGCGCAGGTCCGATCAAGCACATCAAGGGCGACGTGCAAATGCCGCTCTCGCCGGACAAATAGCTCCCTGCGCGACCGGGTGCGGGACGGTCGAGTTGACCGCCCCGCATCCGCCACGCTCAAACTGCGCAAGGTACCAAGATGCCCGTCTACGAATATCTCTGCAACGACTGCGGTCCCTTCACCGACATCCGTCCGATGGCCGAATGCGACTTGCCGCTGGCTTGCCCGCAATGCCAAGAGTCCTCGCCGCGTGCAATTCTCACCGCGCCGAATTTCTTCTGCATGCCGTCCGAACGGCGCAAGGCGATGGCAAAAAATGAGAGAAGCCGCCACGCACCGCAGACGTTAGCCGAGTACAAGGCTTCGCACGGCCCAGGCTGCGGCTGTTGTTCCGGCAAGAAGCCGGCGCGGCTGATGACGAAAGCAAAGAGCGGAGCCAAGGGTTTTCCGACGGCACGGCCCTGGATGATCAGTCACTAGCGGCGAGCGCAGACCGGGACGAGGAAGGCAACGAAGACCGCGCCCATAACGCAAGAGTCCGTGACGCCTGCGCGTCGGCTGTCCTCAGCATCGCTGTAACCGACAGGCAATCGGGTCTCTTCCCTACACCGTGAGCATCGTCTTGATCGCGCGTCGTTCGTCCATTGCGCGGTACCCGTCCGCGACATCGGCGAGAGGCAGAGTAAGGTCGAAGACTTTGCCGGGTTTGATCCTGCCGTTGAGGACGCGATCCATCAGATCGGGCAGAAAGCGACGGACCGGCGCAGGGCCGCCGAGCATCCGACGCTGAGCGAAGAACATCGCCTGTCCGTCGAAAGTGACGCCATGGGGTACGCCGACATACCCGATCGAGCCGCCTGGCCGCACGGAATCGACGGCTTGCGTCATGGATTCCTGGGTGCCGACGCATTCCAGTACGGAGTCGGCGCCGACGCCGGCCGTGAGTTCCCTCACGCGCCCGATGCCGGCTGACCCGCGCTCCGCAACGACGTCCGTCGCACCGAACTCGCGGGCAAGCTCCTGCCGGCTCTTGTGGCGGCTCATCGCGATGATGCGCGCTGCCCCCATCTCCTTCGCAGCCAGAACGCCCATCAGCCCGACCGCTCCATCACCGACGACGGCTACGGTCGATCCGGCTCTGACATTTGCGGCATCTGCGGCATACCACCCCGTTCCGAGAACATCCGATGTTGCGAGCAAGTCCGAGACGAGGTTCTTGTCCGGCATTTCGGCCGTAGCGACGAGCGTCCCGTCCGCCAAGGGAACGCGCGCGAACGGCGCCTGCGCCCCCGTCATGAACTCGCGTTGCACACAGGAGGAATGAAAGCCGAACTTGCAGTGCGGACAGGTATTATCGGAAATGCAGAAAGAGCCCACGACGAACTGGCCGGGCCGTACTGTCCTGACTTCGCTGCCGACTTCCACCACGACGCCGCAGTATTCGTGCCCCATATGCGCCGGGCCTTCCGTGGGCTGCAGCCCGCGGTACGGCCAAAGGTCGGATCCGCAGATGCAAGTGGCCGACAATTTGATGATGGCGTCGGTGGGCTTGACGATCTTGGGGTCGTCGACCTGTTCGAAACGGACGTCGCGCGGTCCGTACATGACTGTCGCAAGCACGGCTGTGTTCTCCTATCAGGCTGAATGCTCGATGCGCAGCGCAAAACCTGCCTCGCGTGCGTAGAGGACGTGGACCGCCGTCGAACTGGCCCAGCCGGATCAGGCCGCTCGAATGCTTGTAGTCGCGATGGAAGAAGGCGAGATTGCCGCATGGGGCGTAGCAGCAAGGATCGTCTGGAGCCTCGTTTGGAAACGAGGCCCCTGTCTTCTTCCGTTAGCTTCCGCGGCGGACGAGCAATTTTTCGTTGGTCGAGCAATCCTCGATGTCGCGCTCCAAAGGCAACATCGCCGCGATTGGCAGGCGGTTGGGTTCTCCAGCAGCGTTACTGTAAGCCTCTCGTCTGCGAAGCGACAACGGATGAGCATAGGCGGCGTTCCTCCGGTTATCGTACCTGCGCGTCATCTCACTGCGCCGGACCGGCAGTGAAACCATTTGAACTCTCGGCAGAACGGGGCAATCGGGTCCAGATTGTTCTATTTGGCTTGCTCCAGGGCGTGTTCGGCGCGCCAATGGTGCCGTTGGTGCAATCCGTGGTGTTCGAAACCTATCCTGCCGAGCAACGCGGCCCCGCCATGGCCATTTTTGGTTTGGGTGGTGGGATGCTAGGACCTGTTTTTCAATGGCACCTGGTTCAAACTCAGTTGTTGCGCCGTTCCATTTTTCCAGGCATCGGCTCCGACCGCCGGCTGCGGCGCTGACCTCGCCAAGTCTTTGCGCGCCTTTTTCACCGTCCCAGTCTCGATGCCGAGTTCCTTATCCCTGCTCTGGATCATCTCGGGTTTGAGCTGCCCGTCCGCTGTGAAGCCCATCATGAGCTGCGGAATCCCGGTGGGAAGCGTCGGGTCTTTGTCGATCTGCCAAGTGTGCCAGGTCTTGCCATAAGTAGAGACCAATTGAGCGATGGCTGCGCGTTCGACTGGTTCAGGTACTCCCGGCATCACCAGCTCTCCGGAAGTCGTCTCATGACGATGGCTGTGCCACAGCGCTTTCTCCTCTTCCGGGAGGGACTCGAATATGCGCGCCGAGATAATGTATTCGACGCCGATGAGCTTCGAATCCGACTTGTTTCCGTCGTAGATGACGCACTGGAAAAACTCTTCATTGACGTGCATGCAGTAGTGATGTGCTTCGATCTGTCTACCCATGTCATCGGCGTAGAAATGGAAGCCGTTCAGGTACATGTTGATGGCATTGATGGGGCTGTGATTCTGCAGAAGGCTCGCACCCATTCCGAGCATCGTGCTCTTGGTGGACTTTTGCGCACCCGGAATGGTCCCTTGTTCGCCAGCTTGCTGCGCGTGGGCGCGCCCGCAAACGCATAGAAGAGCAGATCCAATCAGGCCAACAACGCCCCGACGATTGTGATTCTTGAATGCCATCCGCTGACTCCGGCGTGAGGAAAAGAGCGCGCATCAGGAAATCGCGAGTTCTAGTGATTGTTCCCGAATCTGCCTTGAGCAGCTCCCTCCGGTGGGCGGGGATGCAAGGTGCGTATAGCATTACAGCACGGGGTTCAGTGGCATGCTGGCTCTCTCAGCCCCGGCCATGTCAGCGGCTAACGAGCAAGAGGCCGCCGCAGCGGCGGCCTCCTGGAATACGCTGACGGTCAGCTATCGACCGCCCGGCTGGGGACCGGAATTGTTATTTGTGCCCGGTCCGACGTTGCCCTGACTGGATGGTGCGCTTGACCCGCCAGAAGACATTCCGGTCGTGCCAGCGTTGCCGGGCTGGTTTTTCATCATGGAGCTTCCACTGCCGCCGGTCGTGCGTCCATCCATGGACTCGCCCGTAGTGGTTTTGCTGCCTGCCGGGCCGCCGGCTTGCGAACTTCCGCCTGCAGTGCTGCCGCCGGTTTGAGCGAATGCAGCGGTGCTGCCAAGGGCAACTGCCAAAGCAACTGCGATGGTCGTAAATTTCATGGGTCGCTTCCTTTTGTCATGCCCCATGAACCAATCCCCCGAATACCTTGATCGTTCCTCCTGTGTTCAATTCGCCGCACTCGAACGAGCACCGCAACATGCAACGGCCCCGCTGTGGCGCGCATTGCGATCGAAGGGCATGCGGGCGATCCGGCGGCCGTGGTTGAACGAGCGAGAGGGATGAAAGAATCGATCATAGCGTGCGCCAAAGGTCCGACTGCCGATTGGCAGAACTCTCAGCCAAGGCCGAGCTGTACATGGAGATGATCGAAGATCCAACATGACCGGTTCGCGGTCATGCGAGCGATGATGTTCGTCGCGCTCTAAGCGGTGACCGTTGGTCTGGGCGGGTGGGCTGTCCGGGGATGATGTTCATGCAAGTAGAGCGCGAGGCTGTGCCGCAGCACTTCATCCTCGCCGACCGCCATCTCAAACAGCCGTTCCTGTACCCCGCGTGGAAGGTCCGGCCAAAGATGGAGCGCGGCGTGTCCGAGAGCCTGCTGAAAACGGATTGCGGTTTCGCTCATTTCGAGGGTCCCTCACGGCGTTGCCAAATCTTGGGTATCAGGTTGGCAATGCTGCAAGCTCATCAAGGTTTCAGGGAGATCGCGGCAAGCACATCTCGAACGGCGCGCGCAAGCTGCTATGCCGATTTGCCGCCTTCGCACTTCTCCGAAAGGGGCTAAGCCTGGGTCGGCCACCACGTGGGGGTGGTCGAAGACGGTGCCGTTCAGGTGGGAATAGCGGGCAGGCCGGCTACTCCCTGTGCATGCTGCTTCCGGTGCTTCTTCGAATTGTCCAAGCACGCCCATTCTAATCCCAGTATGGAATAACTGGGCGAGCGATCATCAGCCAGAAGATGAGCAGCACTGCTGCGAACGCCGGAAAGCCGAAGGCGAACCACCAGCGGAAAAGGCGCTGATACTCGGTAGGCAGCTTGGTGTTGGTCTCGACTGCATGGATCAGAAGGTCGCGCATTCGCATCTGCATCCACACCACTGGGAGCCAGAATGCCCCGGTGATCACATAGAGCGCAATTGAGGCTGCAACCCATCCCTCGCGAAGGGAGTACCCGCTCGACCAGGCGAGCCATGCTCCGGTTATTGGCTGAAGAACGACGGCGCTAGCGGTGAACAGGAAATCGGCGAGAACGACTGTTCGCGCAACCCCGGCCATTTCGTGGGGGTCCCCGCGCAGATGTGCCACCAGCATGAAAAAGGCGATGCCGGCGCCCGTGCCCAGCAGGACGGCGGCGCCGATGATGTGCATCATCTTCACAAGGAGATATAACATCAGCGATCCTCGCGGATCGCCATGGCGACCAGATTGAGCATCAGCACCGGCCAAATCTTCAGCATCGGCCCGAGCGGATCGGCCCAGAGCCGCGGCACCAGGGCCGTCCCGATAATGGCATAGGTCAACGAAATGATCAGTGCTGCCCAGAGGCCATAGCGGCTCAGAGGCCGGTAAAGAATAGCGAGTCCGATAACGATGTCGGCGAGGGCACCTGCCATGACCGCGAAAGCCGCAAGGCGCTCCGGAAGCCCGCCTTCCCGCAGCAACGACATTCCGATGTCCCAGCCCGGTCCGAGCGAGATGACGCCGGTGACTATCCAGAATAGTCCGAAAGTGCCGAAAATCAGCGGCTTCAGCGCATATAACCGCGCAAACCAGCGTTCCTGCACCGAGGCGGGCTCGCTTGCGAGAGCTGTTTCAATGTCCCGTGGCGTCACCGCTGTCGTCAGGCGCCAGGCCTCCGGATCGCCGGTCGCCCCGCGCCGCATCTCAGCGTTTGCTGTCGAGTTTACCGGCGTTCGCCAACCCAGTGTCTGCAAGGCGTCTCCGGCACGGTAAGCGGCATCAGCCGCCCACCTAGACAGGTGGAGGCGGTAAGCTGGCCGCCAGCGCAGCCAGCGGCGAAAAAGCGCGACTGCGTCGCTGAAGGCCATCTGCCGTGGACCGGCCAGATCAAGGGAGATGCGGGAAGGCGCGCCGGGTTGCAGAAAGAACAGAACCGTTTCGACGACGTCGTCGAGGTGGACCGGTTGGATGGCTGCCGTATCTGGCATGACAGGCAGGACGGGCAGGGACGCAAGCCCCCGCAGCAGCGCGCTGCCGCCATAGGCTGGCCGGCCCACCACGACGGAAGGCCGCAGCACGACCCATTCCAGATCGCACGCCATCAGGGCGGCTTCGCCCTCCTGCTTGGTTCGAGAAAATTCGGTGGGCGCGTCGCGATTGGTGCCAATCGCCGAAAACAGGATCACGCGGCGGATCCCTGCGATTTCGCAAGCCTTATAGAGCGCGGCGCTGCCGGCGACATGTACCCCTCGCATGTCCTGTCCCTGGAGAGCACCCGCCGCATTGATGACGGCATCAACGCCGGCAAGCATAGCCAGCCATGGTGAGGCATCGATGGTCCGTGCCAAATCGAGCGTGAAATGATGCGCACCTGGTGTCGCTGCCGGATGACGCGACACCAGTACGCATTCATGGCCCTCTGCGGAGAGCCTTGCGTGAATTGCCGATCCAACAAGGCCCGTGCCGCCAACGAGAAGGATACGCATTACTGGTCCCTTCCAGGATCACGCCAAGGGTGATCTCGAGGGATACTCATCCTCGCTAGGATGTGCTGGGGTGGGGAACATACGGTCAGCACCGGGCCGGCCTGTCTGGAAGCTACCGGCATCGAGGACAGGCTCGTTCCAGAATATAGTCGGGACAACGCCGGCGATGCCAAAGGGCCGCGTCGACACTCATCAATCTTGCCCGCTGGACGCGGTTTGATCCCAGTTCAGATACCACCGCGCCTGGGCGTGCCATAAAGCGGGTTCGATGCGATCCTTCCTTTCGATTGACCGGCGCGACGAAAAAGCCTGTGGGCCGTACTAGTCGATTCACAGATGGACAAGCCAACAACGAGCGACATCTGACTGTTCCCAGCAAATTCCGGCTGTCCAACAATGGCGTTAAGCGGCTTCCGCTTCCGCGTTTACAACGGCCTTCGCCAGCTTCGTGAGAGTTTCGTCGGTTTTCTTTTCCTCAGCCAATGTCTGCTTGAGGAGCTTGCTCGCGTTGCGAAGGCC
>JAEZEU010000024.1 GCA_023432885.1 Pseudomonadota bacterium
TTGGGTGGCGGGGGTCGAGGCTGATATCTCGGGCGTCGGCGTTCGCGCATTCCACGCCCAGCCTCCGCATTGTCCTCAAATACCCTTGGGCTGCACACCTGCAGGGCCCCTGTTGTCCGGCGGCAGCCTCTTAAAGCAGGATGTCAACTGGCTCGCCAGCTTGCGTGGTCGCCTCGGCCGTTCCTGGGGTTCGGGGATGATCTATGTCACCGGCGGTGCTGCCCTCGCCGGAATCGATTACCAGGCCAATCTGACCGACGGCGTCGGGGGTGGACCCTATTTCCCGGTCAAGGCCAGCAAGACGCAGTCCAGATGGGTCGCCGGTGGCGGCTATGAATGGCCGGTCTGGTCGAACTGGACCATGCGCGGCGAATACCTGTACTACCGCCTCGACGATTTCAGCGCCACGGCGACGTCGGTCGCGGCGTTCACCGGCTGCCGCGGCAACAACGCTGCTCATTGTTCCGCCACCTACCGGTGGGACGGTCTCGACATTCACGCCTTGCGGCTTGGCCTGAACTACAGGCTGTAGCGGCCGACCTCCTCATGCGCGGCTCGATCGGCCCATCCGTCAGATACAAGGAGGCGCTCGGAGGGTGGATCGCCGAGGCTTGACCCCGCAATCCATCACTGCTCAAACGCTTTCGATCGTTATGGATGCCGGGTCATTTGAGCGAAGATGTGCTTCGCGCGTTGCTCTGGCCGAGGAGAAGCGGATTTTTACGCATGACAATCAGGTTTGACGGACGCGTCGCCATCGTCACCGGCGCGGGCAATGGTCTTGGACGGGCGCATGCACTGGGACTCGCCAGCCGCGGCGCCAAGGTAGTGGTCAACGATTTCGGCGGCGCGCGCGACGGCACCGGCGGTTCGCTCTCACCGGCGGAAGCCGTGGTCGAGGAGATCCGTAAGTCCGGCGGTACTGCCATGGCCGATGGCGCAGACGTCTCGGATTTCTCGCAGGTGAAGGCGATGGTGGATCGCGCCACCAAGGAGTGGGGCAGCGTCGACCTGCTCGTCGCCAATGCCGGTATCCTGCGCGACAAGTCGTTCGGCAAGATGGAGGTTCAGGACTTCGCCAAGGTGCTGGACGTGCATCTCGTCGGGACCTTCTATTGCTGCAAGGCAGTGTGGGACGGCATGCGCGAGCGGAATTATGGCCGCATCGTGCTGACCACCTCATCGTCCGGCCTGTTCGGCAATTTCGGCCAGGCCAATTACGGTGCCGCCAAGGCCGGCATTGTCGGCCTCATGAACGTGCTCGCCCAAGAGGGCCGCAAGAACAACATCCGCATCAACACGATCTCGCCGACGGCGGCGACGCGCATGACCGAAGAGCTGTTGCCGCCGCAAGCGCTGGAACTGATGAAGCCCGAGGCGATCACGCCGGCCGTGGAATATATGCTCAGCGAGGATGCGCCGACTCGCACCATCATGGGCGCGGGCGCCGGCTCCTTTGCCGTGATCAAGATCATGGAGACCGAAGGCATCAACCTGCCGCCGTCCGAATGGACGCCGGATGCTATCGCAGCCCATTTCGATGAGATCGCCGACATGTCGGCCGCGAAGGCGCTGGAAGGCGCATTCGAACAGACGCAGAAATATGTCGGCCATGCCGCCAAGCGCGCCGGGGTAAAGCTCTGAGCGATCGGCACGTCGGCTAGACTCTTCCTTCGTCATGCCCGGGCTTGTCCTGGGCATCGACGCCTTTTTGTCGATGCGGCGCCAAACTCGTGAATGGCCGGGTCAAGCCAGGTCAAGCCCGGCCATGACGAGCTATGTTCGAGCCGCCAACTCGGCGTAGGCTTGCGCTATGTCGGTATCCTCTACACACCACGTCGCCGTCATAGGCGCCGGTCCCGCCGGTCTGATGGCGGCCGAGGTGCTGGTGCGGGGCGGCGCGCGCGTCACCGTGTATGACGCCATGCCGTCCGCCGGCCGCAAATTCCTGATGGCCGGCCGGGGCGGGCTCAACCTCACGCATAGTGAGCCGCTCCCGGCATTTTTGTCGCGCTACCGCGAGGCGACGCCGCGGCTGGCAGCCGCAATCGAGGCCTTTCCGCCAGACGCGCTGCGTGGCTGGAGCGAGGCGCTCGGGCAGCCGACCTTCGTCGGTAGCAGCGGGCGGGTATTTCCCGAGGCGTTCAAGGCTTCACCGTTGCTACGGGCCTGGTTGCGCCGGCTCGACGCCGCTGGCGTCAAGTTTGCCTTTCGTCATCGCTGGGCAGGATGGGACGAGCAAGGCCGGCTGCAATTTGCGACGCCGGATGGACCGCGCGAGGTGGAGGCGGCCGCCACGGTGCTCGCGCTTGGCGGCGCAAGCTGGCCGCGGCTGGGATCCAGCGGTGATTGGGTCGCACTTCTTGCGGCGAGGGGCGTCGACATTTCACCGCTCAAGCCCGCGAACTCCGGTTTCACCGTCGATTGGTCCGATATCTTCCGCGACCGTTTTGAAGGTCAGCCGCTCAAGGGCGTGCAGCTGACGATCGGACCGCACGTTGCGCGCGGCGAGGCCATCGTCACCCGCAGCGGCATCGAGGGCGGCGCGGTATATGCGCTGTCGGCCGACTTGCGCGATGCAATTCTACGCGACGGGCAGGCAACGCTGAATGTCGCGCTAAGGCCCGATCTCGGCGCCGACGAACTGGTCCGAAGACTATCCGCGCCGAGGGGGAAGCAGTCGCTGTCGAACTTTCTGCGCAAGGCAATAAACCTTTCGCCCGTTGCCATCGGTCTGCTGCAGGAAGCTGCAAAGACGTCCGGGACGCCCCTCGCGTCCATATCGCCCGCCGACCTCGCGCGGCTCGTCAACTCTGTTCCGGTTCGGCTCACCGGCGTCGCGCCGATTGCGCGGGCGATTTCGTCCGCGGGCGGCATTGCGTTCGACGAACTGGATTCGGACTACATGATCCGGCGGCTGCCCGGCGTATTCGCTGCGGGCGAGATGCTCGATTGGGAAGCGCCGACCGGCGGCTATCTGTTGCAGGCGTCGTTCGCCACCGGCTTCGCTGCGGGGATGGGCGTGCTGAGGTGGCTCGAGCGGGGCTGACCGCCGCTATGCCATGACGTGTCCGTTTAGCGCAACTTCCCCCGTGCAGCTACGGCCAGCGTGCCGACGATCTCCTCGCCTCGCACCATCACGACTTCGTCCATCATGTTGACGACGACGCAGACGTGGTTGGGCACGATGCGCACGACGTCGCCGACATTGGGCCGGGTGTTGCTGCGCGCAAGGTCGAGAAAACCGTGCTCCTCGGCGAAGCGCGCGATCCTGGCTTCGGGGTGTTCGAGGATCAAGCCGTGGCCGTCGAGGCCGCCGCCGGTATCGGAGGTCAGCGTCTTGGAGCCGGCATCAAGGATGCCGCGATCGGGGGCGGCGCGGCTGACCACGGTCGAGTAGATGTTCAGTGCGCAGTCGTTCCAGGAGGCGACGCCGGCGGCGACCTGCATGCGGTCGTTGTAGATATAGGTGCCGGGCCGGTGTTCAGTTGCGCCCTTGAGCTTGCCGAGGTTCTTCATGTTCGGTGTGCCGCCGGTCGAGACCATGGCCGCATCAAGCCCGTGCGCCCGGACGCCCGCCAGCGCCTCGTCAAAAAACTTCTGCGCATCGGCCCAGCCGGTCTCGGTCGGGTAAAGCATGAAGCCTGCGAACTTCAATCCCTTCGAGTCCGCGATCTGGCGCGCTAGCGCAATCGCCTCCGCCGGCGTCTCGACACCGGCGCGCTTGCGGCCGGTGTCGCATTCCACCACGACATTGAGCGCGCGCCCCGATGCGGCCGCGGCTTTGGGCAGATCGGCAATGACGACCGGATTGTCAGCAGCGACCGTCATGCTGGCCTTGGCCTGCAAGGCGGCGAGGCGCGCCATTTTCTCCTCGCCGAGCAGGTTGTAGCTGATCAGGATGTCCTCGATCCCGCCATCCGCCATTACCTCGGCTTCGCCGATCTTCTGGCAGGTGATGCCCTTCGCGCCGGCGGCGATCTGCATCTGCGCCAGCATCGGGCTCTTGTGGGTCTTGATGTGCGGACGGTTCGCAACTCCTGCCGCATCGCAGGCCGCCTGGATGCGGGCGATGTTGCGCTCGACCCGGTCCATGTCGATGACGGCGCAGGGCGTTCCGTACTCGCGGGCGATCCTGGCGGCAAGGGAAGTTGTCATGGAAGTCCTTTCTCTTGCGCGTATTCTTGTCGCAAAACCGGTGACGTACTTTTGCGGAATATGCTAAGCCTGCTCGATCTCTTCCCGCAGCACTTCCAGCTCCAGCCAGCGGTCCTCGGCCGCCGCAAGCTCTATCTGCGCGGTGGCGATGGCGGCGGAAGCCTCCTCGAACTTCCTGCGATCTTTCCGGTAGAGATCTGGATCGTCAAGCAGGCGCTGCTGCTTGGCGATTTCCGCCTGCAGCTTTTCGATGGTCTTGGGCAGCGTTTCCAGCGCGTGTTTCTCGTTGAAGCTGAGCCGGCGCTTTGGCGCGGGCGAGGGGGCCGCGGCCGGGGCTTCCTTCTTTTCCGCAGGCGAGGGTTCGGCCTTGGCGTGTTCCCGCTTCAGATCGGCGCCGCGCTGCAAGAGCATGTCGGAATAGCCGCCGGCATATTCGACCCAGCGGCCGCCGCCTTCGGGCACGATCACCGAGGTGACCACGCGGTCGAGGAAATCACGGTCATGGCTGATCAGGATGACCGTGCCCTCGTAGTCGCCGAGCATCTCCTCGAGCACGTCGAGGGTTTCCAGATCGAGGTCGTTGGTCGGCTCGTCCAGCACCAGCAGGTTGGACGGCTTGGCCAGCGCGCGGGCCAGCATCAGCCGGCCGCGTTCGCCGCCGGAGAGGACTTCCAGCGGCGTGCCGCGCTGCTCCTGCGCGAACAGAAAGTCCTTCATATAGCCGATGACGTGCTTGGGCTTGCCGCCGACCATGACGTGGTCGCCGCGACCGCCGGTCAATGCCTCCGCCAGCGTCGTCTTGGGATCGAGGCTCTCGCGGTGCTGATCGAGCGTCGCCATCTCGATATTGGCGCCGAGGCGGATGCTGCCGCTGTCGGGCGCAATCGCACCGGTGAGCAGGTTGACCAGCGTGGTCTTGCCGGCGCCGTTCGGTCCGACAATGCCGACGCGGTCGCCACGCTGCACGCGGATGGAAAAGCCGTCGACGATCTTGCGGTCGCCATACGTCTTGCCGATGTTCTTGGCCTCGATCACCAGCCGGCCGGATTTCTCCGCCTCCGCCGCGACGAGATTGGCCCCGCCCGCCGCGCCCTTATAGGTGCGGCGCTGCTCGCGGAGCGCATGCAGATTGCCGAGCCGCTTGACGTTGCGCTTGCGCCGGCCGGACACGCCATAGCGCCGCCAGTGCTCCTCGTTGACGATCTTGCGATCGAGCTTGTGCTGGTCGCGTTCTTCCTCGGCCAGCACCTCGTCGCGCCAAGCCTCGAAGGCGGCAAAGCCGCGGTCGATCTGCCTGATCTGGCCGCGGTCGAGCCAGGCGGTGGCGCGGGACAGGTTGGTGAGAAAGCGGCGGTCGTGGCTGATCAGCACCAGGGCGGAGCGGCGGCCTTCGAGCTCCGCTTCCAGCCATTCGATGGTGGGGAGGTCGAGATGGTTGGTCGGCTCGTCCAGCAGCAAGATGTCGGGCGAGGGCGCCAGCACCCGCGCCAGCGCCGCGCGGCGCGCTTCGCCGCCGGAAACGTGCGCGGGGTCTTCCTCGCCGGTGAGGCCAAGCTGCTCGAGCAGATAGCGCGCCTGATAGTGATCGTCGCCGGGGCCGAGGCCCGCCTCGACATAAGCGAGCGTCGTCTTGTGCTCGCCGAAATCCGGCTCCTGCGGCAGATAGCGGATGGTGGCGCCGGGCTGCACGAAGCGGCTGCCGGCATCGGGCTCGACCAGTCCGGCTGCGATCTTCAATAGCGTCGACTTGCCGGAGCCATTGCGGCCGATCAGGCAGACGCGTTCATTGGCGGAAACGGTGAGCTCGACGCCGGTCAAGAGCGGCGTGCCGCCGAAGGTCAGCCTGATGTCCTTGAGCTGGATGAGCGGCGGCGCCATCAGCATTCACCCGCAGCAGTCTGCTCGGCCGCACGGCGCTGGAGGCGCCGGATGGTCTGGTCGAGCGCGGCGAGGAAATTCGAGCGGTCGCGCGGGCCGGGCGGCCTGGGCCCGCCGGTGATCTCGCCCGAGGAGCGCAAATCGGTCATCAGATTGCGCACCGCGAGCGCCATGCCGATCGACGCTTCAGTAAACGCCTTGCCGTTCGGCGCGATCACCTCGGCGCCCGCCTTCACGCAGCGGCTGGCCAGCGGAATATCGGCGGTGACGACGATATCGCCGGGGCCGGCGCGCTCCGCGATCCAGTTATCGGCGGCATCCATGCCGTCTCCGGCCGCGATGCGCTCGATCAACGGGTCCTGCGGGACGCGGATGAATTTCCCTGCGACGATGCTGACGGGCACGCCGAGCCGGATCGCGACGCGATAAATTTCGTCCTTCACGGGGCAGGCGTCGGCATCGACATAGATGCGGGATGCGGTCTGGGTCATTGCCGCCGCGTGGTAGCCCATCGCGGACGCAATTGCGAGCAAAACCG
>JAEZEU010000044.1 GCA_023432885.1 Pseudomonadota bacterium
GCCTTGTCGGCCGAGCCGTTGACGACCTGAGGAGCCTTCTCGCCGGTCGAGATCGGAATGCTGCGCGGCTTGTTGGCTTCGGGGATCTCGCGGACGAGATCGACATGGAGCAGGCCGTTCTCGAGCGAGGCGTTCTTTACCTGGACGAAGTCGGCGAGCTGGAAGACGCGTTCGAAGGCGCGCGAGGCAATCCCGCGATAGAGCACTTCGGTCTGGTCCTTGCCATTCTCGTTGGCGACTTTCTCGCCCTTGATCGTCAGCGTGTTTTCCTTCGCGACGATCGAGAGCTCGCTCTGCGAGAAGCCGGAAACGGCTACCGAGATGCGGTAGGTGTTCTCGCCGGTGCGCTCGATATTATAGGGGGGATAACCGGGGCTGCCGTCCGAGTTCACCTGGTCGAGAAGGTTGAAGAGGCGGTCGAAGCCGACGGTGGAACGGTAAAACGGGGTGAGGTCGTAGGTACGCATGGATAGTCCTCCGTTGAGCGACTGTTGCAATTACCCGCCCGCCATCGGGCCGGGCTTTCTTCCTGTGCAGCCTGACGCCTTGGGTTCCCTCGGCACTGGTAGCGGCCTGCACGAAAATGATATGGAGCTTGTTCCGTGGCGTTCAAGAGGGCGATAGGTGACCGGTTTCCGGCGGCAAACCCCTTGATTCGCAGCCTTTCCCACCAAGCGCGGTTTTCCCATGACGCTCGTCTCGATCCCTTCCAATCCGGTTCCGGAGGATGTCGTCTCGGGCATCATCAAGACCCCTGACGGCGCGGAGCTGCGCTTTGCGCGCTGGGCGCCGCCTGCGGGCCGCAAGGGCACGGTCTGCGTCTTCACCGGGCGCAGCGAGCAGATCGAAAAATATTTCGAGACGGTGCGCGACCTGCGCGAGCGCGGCTTTGCGGTGGCAATGATCGACTGGCGCGGGCAGGGGCATTCCTCGCGGCGGCTGCGCGATCCGCGCAAGGGCTATGTGCGCGACTTCTCGGATTTCGAAGTCGACGTCGAGACCTTTGTGCAGCAGGTCGTGCTGCCGGACTGCCCGCCGCCGTTCTTTGCGCTGGCCCATTCGATGGGCGGCGCCGTGATGCTGCGGCTCGCGCATGCGGGAAAGCGCTGGTTCGACCGCATGGTGCTGTCGGCGCCGATGATCGACCTGCCGGGCCGCGCGACCTCGCTCCCGGTGCGGATGCTGGTCAAGGCCCTGCGCTGGTCAGGACAGGGCGGGCGCTATGTCCCGGGCGGCAGCGACCAGCTCACCGGCTTGGCATCATTCGTCAACAATCCCCTGACCAGCGATCCCGTGCGCTACGCCCGCAATGCTGCGATCCTCGAGGAAGACCCGACACTTGGACTCGCCTCGCCGACGATTGCCTGGGCCGATGCTGCCTTTTCGGCGATGCAGACCTTTCGCGGCATGAGCTACCCATCCGAAATCCGCCAGCCGATCCTGATGCTGGCGGCGGGCAACGACACCATCGTGTCGACCGCGGCGATCGAGGAGTTTGCCTATCATTTGCGCGCCGGCTCGCATCTCGTCATCGCCGGCTCCAAGCACGAGATCCTGCAGGAGCAGGATCGCTACCGCGCCCAGTTCTGGGCGGCGTTCGACGCCTTCGTGCCGGGTACGCCGCTGTTCAAGTAGCAGCCCTCGATCGTCATTGCATCATGGTGAGGCCGGCGCGGCTCGCCAATCCGCGCGCGCAAGCCGCAGCAGAGTTGTTCTAGCACTACAGCGTCTTCAGATACTCGATCAGGTCGTAACGCTCCTCCTCGGAAAGCTTTCGGCCGATCACGCTGTTCGGATAGGTTTTCTTGTCGGCCTCCGCCGGTGCCTCGAAGGAGTGGCCGAGCACGCTGTTGCCCTTGATCGGCTTGCCGTTGCTGTCCGTCATCGAGAACAGCGTCTGGCCTGTTTCGCATGACGACTCGCCCGAGGCGGGTACCGTGAAGCCGACTTGTTTCGGATCGAATTCGCGCGCGCCCATGCAGAATTTCTTTGGACGTTCGGCCTGCGGCGTCAGCATCCAGTACAGCGAAGGCACCGAGCCGTTGTGAATATAGGGCGCGGTTGCCCACACGCCGTTCAGGGGCCGGGCGCGGTATTGCGGCTCCTTGGCGGGGTTGGGACAATTGCTGCGCTCGCCCCATATCGCCTTGAGCTGTTGTGGATCGGTGATGCCGCGATCCTCGATCCATTTGCGGCTGACACGGTCGACCACGATCATCAGCGCAACCGAGAACGGCATCTCGGTCGATGAGTAGGCCGGCAGGTCCTTGCACTTCCATTGCGCCCCGAGATCCTCCGCGGGGTTCAGCTTGAGGAAGGCGGGCACCTGAACCTGCCGCGTCGCCAGCACATTGGCCTGAGCCGGATCGGTGCCCATGACAGCCACGCTCTTCTGCACTTCGTCCATGATCCAGCCGCCGTCCGGATCCTGCTTCCAGCGCGGGTTCGCCGTCCAGAAACTCTTGTCTGGAAATTGCGCGTCGAATGCCGGGTCCGCGACGGGGCCGAGGTGGCACTCCGCGCACATACTGGCATAAAGAGCGCGTCCTTTTGCGACGCGGTCCGGATTGATCTTCCAGGCGGGATCGTCAGGGAAGAGATGCGAAGGCCATTTGGGCGAAGTCAGCCCGCCAAAACCGTTCGGCGTGCGGCTGAAAGGATCGGCGCCGCGCAGCATTTTCTCGATGCGGGTCAGATTTTCCAGGGCGACCGACGAACGAAAGAGCCGATCCTGTGGAAAGTCGGGCGACAGGTTGAGCGAGGCGCGCACGCCGAGCGCCTCGCCGGCGTTACGGATCAGCGGCTGCTCGATCGAAGCGTCGTATTGCGCCCACCACAGCCACGGTACGGTCCACACCGGCGGATAGCTGACGGGCGCATCGTTGGCGTGCAGGTTGCTTTCATAACCCTGCACATTGCTCTTGACGTAGTCGACGTAGAAAACCTGATTGCCGATCCGGTTGAGCGCGTCGAGCCGGCCATATCCTTCCGGGGTGTCCGCCTGGTCCTTGCTCTCGAGCGTCTTGTCCGTGACGTCGATCTGGCTCTTCAGGAAATTCCAGACGTCGTTCAGTTCTTCCCTGAGTTTGTCGCGCTGCGCGCCGTCAGCGTCGGGGCCGAGCACGCGGTTGGCGAAGCGATCGAAACGACCCGGCACCTTCAAGGTGTAGAAGATGGCAAGACCGGTCGCGAGTTCGAGCTTGCGCAATTCGAGCATGGCCGGCCCGCCGTCGAAGCGGATGCTGGTGCCCTTGTAGTTAAGGCTTCCGGTGTGACAGCCGGCACAGGTGAGGCCGATCCGGTCGGCTTCGACACCGCCGGTTGCGGGATTGACGACGCCGGTCATGCGCGCAAAGCCCACTGGCAGCCCGTCGATATTGTCGGACGGCAGCGGCTTGAGGCCTGACACGGACTCCGGTGCCGGCTCGGTCCTGGCGTCCGAACTCACAAAGCCGAAGCGGCGCAGCGTGCTGGCGTCGGTGCGGACGGTTTTCGGGCTTGGGATAAACCCAAACCGTTCGAGGTAGGCGCTGTCGGTGAGCATTCCGGGCCTGGTGAACAGGTGGAGGCCAGGCTGCTCGAGCGCGACGTACCAGGCATAAGGTACGGGGAAGGTCGCAGTGCCCTGGCTCGCATGATGAAACCAGAACCGGTCATCGGTCGACCAGTTCTGGTCGAGCCAATAGGCAGCTTTCACCGGCACGCGGGCCGGCAGCGCCGGCGGCACCAGTTTCCCTATCACCGGTAGCGGCCGGAACAGTCCGGGAAATTCGGCGAACAGGACAACCAGCCCCAACGCCAGTACGACGCCCGTCTTGACCAGCTTGCCCACTACGCGGCTTCTGCGTACGGGATGCGCTGACAGGCGCGCATTGATCCGCTTCGGCAGCCGGCGCTCGCTGAACAGGGTGCGCACTTCGGCGACGCTGAGATAGCGTTCCTCGCCTTCGCCCTTGCCCATGACGTTGAGCAGCACCGGCCACTCGCCTTCCATCAGCTTGCGGTCGATGACGCGCCGCTCCTTCTTCGCTCGATCGAAATTGGCGTTCATGTAGCTCGTGATTTCGCAGCCGGTCAGGCCGCGTTCCATGCCGCCGCCCATCGGATCGGGCCGATCCTTGCCGAAGGAGGCAAGACGTTCGATCTCGTCCTCATGGACATGTGCGGTTGCATCCAGGATGCGCGAGCCGACGCCGTGCTTGTCGAGCGGACCGTTACGCAGCTCGTCGAGCGTGGCGCCGGACCACCAGCTTCGGATCAGCCGGAAGGGACTGAGCCCGTTGGCAACCAGCGCAACCAGTCGGGTCTCGATGCCGACCCTCACTTTCGCAAGGCCCGTCCTCCCGCTCGCGGCCTGAACGGTTTGGGCCAGCGTAGCCAGCGGCACGTTATGGCCGCCGACATAGCCTTCGGATACGAGCGCGCGCAGGAAGGGGCAGGGATTGTCCGGTGAGACGGGGATCGGCTGGCGAGGTGTGTTCGGATTCGGCCCGGTGCTGTCTTGCATGATCGAAATCCCTGAACGGCTGAACAACCAAACAAGTGATACGTAAGCGCAAATGAAGTGCGGCGGTGCAATGCCGCGAGCAAGAATACTACCTCAGGCTGAGGCGAATTTTCGCGGAATCGGACAGGCTGTCCACAAGACCGCGGGGTCGCCCGGGCATTGCGCGTGCAGCTCCGGCCATCAGGAATTGGCCGAGCGCTTTGTGCCGGTGTCGATCAGCGTCAATTTGGTCGAGGGCACGCCCGCCTTCAGAAGGCCTTCGCGATAATGCGCGACGTCGCCAAGCTCCTTCCAGTGGAAGTTTCGCAGATGCTTTTCGACAGTGATGCCGGGATAGCTCTCGAGCAGGACCTCCGTCGCTTTGAGTGCTTCCTCGGTACGGCCAAGCTGCGCCAGGGTTGCGGCCCGCACCGCAAGGACCTGAAGGTGATTGGGATTGATATACAGCGCCTCGCGCGCCCAGGACAAAGAGGCGTCGTATTGCCCCAGCAGATAGTGGCTGAACGCCAACAGGGCCGCCCATTGATACCGCGGGTCGGTGTTGCCGCGCTGCACGGCAGTCGAGAACAACTCGATCGCCTGGCGGTGTTCGCCAACGATCAGATAGCTCATGCCGAGTACGCCACGGGCGCCCATGTCGTAAGGATTGAGCTCGACGCCCCTGTTCGCGGCTTCCCGCGCCTCGTCGTACTGGCCATTCATGCCATGGACGTAGGACAGGATCTGGTAGGCAAAGGCGGAGCGGGGATCGAGGCGAACCGCGCTCTGCGCCAGCTCCATCGCTTCGTTCCACAGTTCGCGCGTGCTCTCGATCCAGCCGTACTGGACCCCTTGCACGGAAATGGTGGCAAGGTAGGCACGCGCGATCGCAAGCGACGGATCGATTCCGATCGCTTCCCGGAAGAAGGCGATCGACGCTTCGAAGTCGGGCTTGGTCTGCTTGTAGTAGTGCGACAGTCCGCGCAGGAATCGGTCCCAGGCGGTAAGGTCGGTCGATGACGAGCGCGCCGGCGCCGATGCTTCCGCACGGAAAATCTCCGGCGCCAGCGCGGCGGAAAGGCTCATGGTCAGCTCGTCCTGCAGCGCAAACAGGTCGCCCATGTCGCGGTCATAGCGGCCGGCCCACAATTGCGCGCCGTTCTCGGGCGCGATCAACTCGGCTGTGACGCGCAGCTTGTTCCCGGCGCGACGCACTGAACCCTGGATCAGATAGGTCGCGTCGATCTCCCGCGCGATCAGGCGCGCGCTCAGGTTCTGGCCTTTGAAGGCGAAGGTCGCGCTGCGGCTCAGCACCCGGTAGAAGGACTGCAGCGATAGCGCGTGGATCAGGTCTTCGGTGAGACCATCGGCGAAATATTCATCGGCGCCGTCCGCGAGGTTGACGAAAGGCAACACGCCGACGATCGCAGTCCGGTATTGGGCCGGCAGTTGGGTCGCCGTTGGCCCGGACCCCGGCGTCTCGGTCAAGCCCGGCTCCCAGGTCCAGACATTGACCAGTTCGCCGATATTCTTCAGCTGGTGACTGCCGGCGTTGACCAGGTCCGTGGACAGGTGTTTGCCGGCTTCCAGATAGGCCTTGGCCGATACCGCAATGCCGCCGGGGGCGGCGACCGATTCCAGGCGGACGGCGATATTGACGTCCTCGCCGAACACTTCGCCCTCGTCAGCGATCACATCGCCCATGTGAACGCCCATGCGGAAACGCATGGCCCGGTCGGCTGGAAGCTGGCCATTGCGTTCAGCCATCAGCCGCTGCATTTCGATCGCGGCCTCGATGGCGCTGACGACGCTGGGGAATTCGAGCAGGAAGCCGTCGCCGGTGTTTTTGACGACCCTGCCGCCATGGTTGAGGATGACGGGGTAGATGGCGCTGCGATGCGCCTTGAATGCGGCATGCGTCCCCGCCTCGTCGGCCCCCATCATCCGTGAGTAGCCGGCGACGTCGGCGCAAACGATGGCGGCGAGGCGTCTTTGCATTATTCCGCGAACTCCAGAACCATCTGGGGCATCATGTATTCCACCCGGTAATTCCCTTACAGACAGGTTGTCGCAGACGGAAGCCCATCTGATCCGCGGATGCAAACTTATGCAAAATGCTCTGAAATCGATCCAATTCACACTGCCGCCATGGAACCGGACATGGCGGACGGGAGGCTGACCGGCAGGTGACCATGCTCGGCGTTCATGAACTCTGGCTTTTCGTCCTTTCCGGCCTCTTGCTCAACATCACGCCGGGGCCGGACACCGCCTATATCATTGGCCGCAGCATCCAGTTCGGATGGCGCGGTGGGGCGGCGGCCGCGATCGGCATCAGCTGCGGCTGCCTCGTGCATGTCCTTTTCGCCGCTATTGGGCTTTCGGCCTTGCTAATGGCGTCCTCGACCGCGTTTACGCTGCTGAAGTTCGCCGGCGCGGCCTACCTGCTCGTCACCGGGGTGCAGATGCTGTTGTCGCGCTCGCGCCCGCTGGCAAAGGTTGATGATGTCGGGGGCGCGGCAACCTCGCTCTCTGCCGTGTTTTGGCAGGGCGCGCTCACCAACGTGCTCAATCCCAAGGTCGCACTGTTCTTCCTTGCCTTCCTGCCGCAATTCGTGGACGGCGCCTCGGCACACAAGCCGCTGGCCTTCCTGCTGCTTGGGGCCATCTTCATCTTCAACGGCACGCTGTGGTGCCTCGGCGTTGCGGCCTTTGCCGCCAGGGCAGCCACGCGCATCCGTCAATCCGAGGGCGCGATCGCCTGGATCAACCGGGCGCTGGGCGGGCTGTTTATCTATCTCGGCGTCCGCGTGGCGATGCTGGAGGCGAGATAGCGTGCCCAGCTAGCCGTGAATCCTGAGCAGCGCGTTGATGCCGATGTAGAGTCCGAGAAAGATCAGTGCGATCAGGAACCAGCGGCGGAATGCCTCCGGATGCATTCGCGAGCGCACGCTCTGGCCGATGAACATGCCGGCAAAGGACGCCGCCATCGCAATTCCGCCGGGCAGCGCGGTCGCCGTTGTCAATAGCCCGGACGCGGTGACGTTGAAGGCGAGCGCCACTGTGGCGACGGTGAAGAAGACGCCGAGGGCCTGCACCAGTTCGTCCTTTTCCATGCCGATCGCCTGCATGTACGGCATGGAAGGAAATACCTGTACGCCGGTCCCTGCCGATATGATGCCGGTGACCAGGCCGACAATGCCGCCGATCCATTTCTCGTTGCGCGCTGCGACAGTAAATTGCACCTTGCTCAGGCCCATGATGGCATAGATCACCAGCAGCACGCCGAGGGTCACGGTGCCATACGGCGCATAGGGTCCGGTCAGGAGCCCGGCATTGAGCCAGATTCCGATCGCGGTGCCGATCATCAGCGGCCACAGCCGGCGCATGATGTCGCGCAAATAGGGCCCGCCAAAGGTCTGCCAGATATTGGTGATGATTGCCGGCACGATGACGATGGCGATCGCCTGGCCGGGCGTCATGGTCACCGCGAGCAGGCCCATCGACACGGTCGGCAGCCCGAGCCCGATCACGCCCTTGACGAATCCGGCAAGCAGGAAGGCGGCCCCAATCAGAAGGAGGATGGAGTCTTGCATGGCCGGACATTGACCGATCGCCGCGACCGGCACAATCTGGACCTTACGGAGAGTGCATTCGGCTGTGCCGAAGGCAGATGGAGAGCTGCATGCCTTTCGATCTGGTCGACCTCCGCTTGTTTATTGCCGTGGCGGAGACGCGCAGCATCACCGCGGGCGCCGGGCGCGTGCACCTCGCGCTGGCTTCAGCCAGCGAACGGATCAAGGGCCTGGAGGAGGCGCTCGGCGTCGCGCTGCTTAAGCGCGGCCGGCGCGGCGTGGAGCTGACCGCGGCCGGCGAAAGCCTGCTCGATCATGCCCGCATCGTCCTGCACAATATAGACGCTTTGCGTGGCGATCTCGCCGCGTTCGCCACGGGCGCACGCGCCAGCGTGCATCTGCTCGCCAACACCTCCGGCATCTCGGAATATCTGCCGAAGGCGCTCGCCGCATTTCTCGCCGAGCATCCGCGCATTTCCATTGACGTGGAGGAGCGCGAGAGCGGCGAGATCGCGCGCGCCATCGCCTCAGGGGTTGCCGATCTCGGCCTTGCCGCCGAGCATGCCTTGCCTGAAGGCATCGAGCGCATCCCCTTCAGCAAGGACCGCCTGGTGCTCGTCGTGCCGCGCCAGGATGAATTGGCCGGCCGGCGGCAGGTCGATTTCCGCGAGGTGGTGAGCCGCGATTTCGTCGGCCTCATCGCCTCGAGCGCGCTGCATGCCCATGTCACCGGTCATGCCGCGAGACTCGGGGCGCGGCTGCGCTTCCGCGCGCGCATGAACAATTTCGAGGCCATCGGTCAGATGGTGGCTGATGGTATCGGCGTTGCCGTGATGCCGGAAGTGGCGGCTCGGCGCTGCGCCCGCTCGATGAAGATCGTCGTGGTACGGATCAGGGATTCCTGGGCTGACCGGCAGCTTGTCATCTGCGCCCGCAGCTTCAAGGCGCTCGCAAGGCCGGCGCAGCAACTGGTGGAGCATTTGCGCAAGATGGGGCGGTGAGTTTGCATGCTGCGCGGCAATCAGCGACGGCAGCAGAGAGACCATCAGTCCCGTCAGAAGCTCCCCAATGATCCCGATGGAAGCTCCTGACGGTTCGCGCTCAACCGTTGAGTATCTTCATCGCCGCTTCATGCACCCGCGGGTCGCCGGCGGCGACAATGCGGCCGCCGCTCTGTGCCGGCTTGCCTTCCCAGGTGGTGACGACCCCGCCGGCCCCGGTGATGATCGGGATCAGCGCGGCGATATCGTAGGGCTTCAGCTCGGTCTCGACCACGAGATCGAGATGCCCCGCCGCCAGCATGCAGTATGAGTAGCAGTCGCCGCCATAGCGCGTCAGCTTCACCGCGCTCTCGATCTTGGCGAACTGGGCACGGTCGGCCGCGTTCATCAGCAGGGGACTGGTGGTGTAGGCGGTGGCTTCTTTCAGAGTGGCGCAGCGGCGCGCGGTCAACCTTCTCTCGCCGGATGGTCCCCTGTAATGCGCCGAGCCGTTGTCGCCGGAAAAGCGCTCGCCGATATAGGGCTGATGCATCATCCCGTACACCGGCATGCCCTTGTGCAGGAGGGCGATCAGCGTGCCCCAGATGGGAAATCCCGCGATGAAGGATTTCGTGCCGTCGATGGGGTCGAGCACCCAGACATATTCGGCGTCCTCGCGCTCGTTGCCGAATTCCTCGCCGACGATGCCGTGCTGGGGGAAATTCGCCTTGATCAGCCGTCGCATCACGGCTTCCGCAGCGCGGTCGGCCTCGGTGACGGGATCGAAATCCTGGGCCACGCTCTTGTTGTCGATCGAGAGCGAGGTGCGGAAAAAGGGCAGTATCGTCTCGCCCGAGGAGGTCGCAAGGCGGCCGATAAAGGCTTTGAAGTCGATGACCGTCACGGCAGTCCCTGGGTCGCGGTAAGGCAGGAAGTATCCGCCATTCCCCTAGCTCAAACCGCTCGCCTGCGCACGGGTCGCGAATCGTTATTCCGCTGCGGATCCGCTTTTTTGTTTCGGGTCCACCTACGCTTGGCCTGCATTTCCCAGGCAGGACCGTCCATCACGAAATTGAGATTTATGGGGATGGGAACCGGCAGGTGCCGGCCAGTATACCCGCTCAAACTCAATAACTAATTGAAATAGAAGGAGTATTTTGAACTCGACCGGCCTGTTGCATAACTGCCAGCCTAGCCGGTTTTGTGCAGGAAATTATACGAAAGTACTTGCCTTTTGTGCAGCGCGGTCGCATATTGTTGCGGTGCGGTAGCGCCTCGCGCTATCGCTGCCCTCCTTGGGCGTTTCCTCCCTAGACTTGGGCCGCTTGTTCATTCAAGCGGCCCTTTTTTCTTGTCTGATGTCTAGGTGGAAGGCGAAGCTGAGAATGCCTCGCAGAAAGGTCGCTTACTTCAACGAGGTGTTGATCGACGTGAACTTCTCGTTGAGGTTCGAGCCGAGGCCGTTCACCACGGCAATGATCGCAAGCGCGATGCCGGCGGCAATCAGGCCGTATTCGATCGCAGTTGCACCCGACTCGTCGGACAAAAACTTTGCGAAGAGCTTGTTCAAGTTGACCTCCAGAGGTTTCGGTTTGCGTGCGCGGCTCCAGGTTCCGCGCCGGGGAAGATGCGGCCCAAGCTTGAAAAGGTGCTAAACGGGAAACCTAAAATGCTCCGAACTTTGCCTGATAGGCTGCCAGCGCGCTGCAAACAGCGTCAGACCGTTAACGACGTGCTGTTCCCGTCGTGAAAGATTGTCTGAAGCTTTGACTACAATTTGCGCGCGCAATGGGCGCGCTATCCTCCGGGGTATCCCAGGGCTATTCCGCCGCGGCCTGGAAGGGCCCGAGATCGCCAAGCGGGAGCTCCGCCAGCCGGTCTGCAATGACGGCGAAATCGGCTAGCACCTGCGCAAAGCGGGGGCCGCGCTCGCGGCGGCGCTCGTCCATGTAGACGGCGCGGTTGAGCTCGATCTGCACAGTGTGCAGCCCGCTTGCGGGATTGCCGTAATGCTCGGTGATGAAGCCGCCGGCATAGGGCTTGTTGCGGCCGATCGAATAGCCGAGCCCGGCGAGCGTATCTTCGATCAGTTTCGGCAGCTGCGGTGCGCAGCTCGTGCCGTAGCGGTCGCCGATCACGACATCCGGCCGTCGGGGCTCGTCGCGCGACACTCCGACGGACGGCATGGAATGGCAGTCCACGAGAATGACCGTGCCGAAAGTCTGGTGCGCCTTGTTGATCAGTCGCCGCAGCGCGCGGTGGTACGGCTTGTACAGCGCCTCGATACGGGTGAGCGCATCATCGACAGAAAGCCGCTCGCGGTAGATCTCCTGGCCGTCGCCGACAACGCGCGGAATGGTGCCGAGTCCGCCGGCGACCCGCATCGAGCGCGTATTGGCGAAGCTGGGCAGCCTTCCGGTGAACATCCGCGGATCGAGCTCGTAGGGCTCGCGGTTCACGTCGACGTAGGAGCGCGGGAAATTCACCGTCACCACGGGCAGGCCGCGCTCGCTCAAATGGCCGATCAATTCGTCCATGAACGAGTCCTCGGAGCGGCGCAGGGCGGAGAGGTCGATCCGGGAGGCGTTAAGAAACTCCTCGGGATAGGCCGAGCCCGAATGGGGGGAATTGAAGATGATCGGCGCCCGCCAGCTCGCAGGCTCCACGATCTTGAACGGTGGCGACAGCTCGCCATCAAACTGGGTCATTCGCGGGGCGCCGTCCCTTGTCGTTCGCGATTGTTCGGTCAGGCCTCATTCTGACGGAAATCGCGTGTTCTGTGAGACGATAGTGTCCGAAATCGCGGCTCGCCTGCCAAGTGAAAAAAGCCGGTTTACCGTGGAACGCTTCTTTGAACCTTGAGAAAGTCCGTCCGGGATTGCCTTCCGTCCCGTTCCTGATGCAGTAAGATCGCCGCCGCCGGGCCCGCTTCGGCCGACCGGTCTTTCACCCGAAATTTACCGTCTTCAGTGCTTAGTGAGTGGAGTAATCCAGTGACCCGGAATCGACGACCGAAACCCATGCACAAGATTCTCCTCGCCGAAGACGACAACGACATGCGCCGCTTCCTGGTCAAGGCGCTGGAAAATGCCGGTTTCGAGGTCTCGCCCCACGACAACGGCATGTCGGCCTATCAGCGGTTGCGCGAGGAGCCCTTCGAGATGCTCCTGACCGACATCGTGATGCCGGAGATGGACGGCATCGAGCTGGCCCGCCGTGCGGCCGAACTCGATCCCGACATCAAGATCATGTTCATCACCGGATTTGCCGCCGTGGCCCTGAACTCGGATTCGAAGGCCCCCAAGAACGCCAAGGTCCTGGCCAAGCCGGTCCATCTTCGCGAATTGGTCAGCGAAGTGAATAAGATGCTGGCGGCCTGACCCGGGACAATTTAGGCGGCTGACTGTCCTTGCAGCATGGGTCCGCAGCCGCTATACGGACCTCGACCCAACCACCTTTTTTCGGGCACGTAGCTCAGCGGGAGAGCACTACCTTGACATGGTAGGGGTCACAGGTTCGATCCCTGTCGTGCCCACCATCCTTCGCTCGCTTCGCGAGCTACGGCTAGGCAAGCCAGCTTGCCATCTTTTCAAAACGGACTGAGCTACCCAAAACGAACTGAGGGAAGGCTGCCACAGCGAAGGCGGCGCCGGTTCCGGCGTGTGGCTCTGAGGCAAAAGCGCGTCCGGCGTGACTCGAACGAAAATTGAGCGGGAACGTCAGGCACTCTCCTTTCCATACAGCCTCGCATGTTCCTCCTCATACGGCGCATATGACTGCTTCATGCTCGCAAGGTTGAGCAGCATCGATGCCACGGGCGCGCCGTCTCTGCCGAACACCATCGTTCGCACCCACATGCTTTCCGTCCGCCGGCTGCCGCTCAAGGCAACCACCTCGCGTTCGAGCGAGTAGGTTTCGCCGACGAACAGCGGGCCGCGCAGCAGGCGGATCTCCTGGTCGGCGAACAGGCCGACCGCGGGACCGCGCACCGGCAATTTGTCTTCGCCTGCGCGATACTGGAACAGTACGCTCAGCATCTCGAACGGCACGATCGGCCGGCCCCAGGGGTTGTCGCTGCGGGCGTACCAGGGCGACGGCTCGGTGATGACCTTCAGGTTCTCGGCAAGCGAAAACGGATATAGAACGCCCATATGCTGGTCGGCATCCATCTTGACCGTCTGGCGCGCCGTCTTCATGCCGACCTTGATGTCGCGCAGGATCACCGGGTCGGTCAGCGGCTTCAATTCCTTCAGCCGCTGCGACAGCGCGGTCTCGGTCACGTCGCGGCTCACGGACGCCGTGCCGCGCAAGATCTCCGTGCCGTCCTTGCGCGCCATGCCGATCGCGCAGATGTCCTGACCGGGCTTTGGCCGCTCGATGCTTGCCTGCACTTCCTCGCCCTCGAAGACGGGATTGCGGTAGTGCGCGGAGAGGCAGCCGGTCTCGAACCATTGATGGCCCCAGATGCGCTCGCACAGCGGCGCGAACTGGCTGAAATGCGTCGGTCCTTCAATGGTGCCGCCCTGGAAACCGAGTTTTTGCGCGGTCGCATCGTCATGGATCGAGGCATGCGAATCGTAGGTCTGTGCGTGCAGCATCTGCTTCGGCTTGCGCCAAGGCCCGGCCAGCGCGCCATTGTTCTCGGCGATCTCGCTGTCGAAGGCTTTGGTCATCTGCATCTCCCTCAGATCGGCTGTTGCGCTGTTCCTGCGGCAGGTATCGGCTCCGAATCAAGCAAAATGCACGCCTGATATGCCGCGGCGCGGCAATTGGAGGGCTGTGCATCCATGGCCAAACCGGTGCATGCTGCGGGCCAACGAAATCAGGCCCGGGCAAGGGCCGCAGGAAGCGTGGGCAGGGTTCATCATGGCATTGCTGGAAGTAGGGCTGGACGACAAGTACCGGCTGGATGCGAAGCGGATCTTTCTGTCGGGAACGCAGGCCCTGGTCCGGCTGCCGATGTTGCAGCGAGAGCGCGATCGTGCTGCTGGACTGAACACAGGGGGCTTCATCTCCGGCTATCGCGGCTCGCCGCTCGGCATGTATGACCACGCGCTGTGGCGGGCCAAATCCTTCCTGCAGCAGCATGACATCGCCTTTGTACCCGGCCTCAACGAGGATCTCGCCGCCACCGCGGTGTGGGGCAGCCTGCAGGTCGGCATGTTCCCCGGCGCGAAGGTCGATGGCGTGTTCGGCATCTGGTACGGCAAGGGCCCGGGCGTCGACCGCTCGCTCGATGCGCTCAAGCATGCAAACTCCGCGGGAAGTTCGAAGAACGGGGGCGTCATTGCGCTCGCCGGCGACGACCATGGCTGCCAGTCCTCGACGCTGGCGCATCAGAGCGAGCAGGTGTTTGCCGCGGCCCTGATGCCGGTGATCAATCCGGCGACGCTGCAGGATTA
>JAEZEU010000097.1 GCA_023432885.1 Pseudomonadota bacterium
TTTCTCACGGCCAGGCACAGCGTGAAGTGCGTCCTCGGGGCACTGACGGTGTGGAGGTGTTCAGGTGAACCGCCCGAACTGCGTCGCCACCGCCCGATACACCTCGCGGCGGAACGGTACGACCAGATCGGCGACACGGTCGAGCCGCTCCCAGCGCCAGGCATCGAATTCGATGGGCTGATCGTTGCGCGGCGTCAGTGGATCGATCTCGCTCTCCATTCCGGTGAAGCGCAGCGCGAACCACTTTTGCCGCTGGCCGCGAAATTTGGCGAGGCGGTGCGACGACGGCCCGTCATAGGGCGGGAACTCGTAGGTCATCCAGTCGGTCTCGCCGAGATAGTTGGCGGAGACGGCGCCGGTTTCTTCCCAGAGTTCGCGCATCACTGCCGTGCGCGGATCCTCCTCCGCATCGATACCGCCTTGGGGCATCTGCCATTCCAGCCCCGGCAGGATGATCTCCGGCCCGTCGTCCTTGAAGCGGTGGCCGATCAGCACGCGGCCGTCGGCATTGAACAGCGCGATCCCGACATTGGGGCGATAGGGCTTTTCGGAAGGCATGGTTAGCCCACAAGCCCGGCGAATTCCTTCACCACGCGCTCATAGACCGGCCGCTTGAACGGGATAATCAACTGCGGAAGATTCTTCATCGGCTCCCAGCGCCAGCTCACGAACTCCGCCTTGTGGCCGCCGCCACCGGGACTCTCGACATTGATCTCGCTGTCCTTGCCGGTGAAGCGCGCAGCGAACCATTTTTGCCGCTGGCCGCGATAGCGGCCCTTCCAAGCGCGCCCGGCGACGGTGCGGGGGATGTCGTAGATCAGCCAGTCCGGAACCTCGCCAAGCTTCTCGATCGAGCGGACACTGGTCTCCTCATAGAGCTCGCGCTTGGCCGCTTGCCAAGTGTCCTCACCCGGATCAACGCCCCCCTGCGGCATTTGCCAGACATGGCTGTCGTCGACATGCTCGATCCCGCCGGCGCGCCGGCCGATGAAGACGAGGCCGTCCCTGTTGAGCAGCATCATGCCGACGCAGGTCCGGTAGGGCAGGTCTTCGTAGCGCGCCATTCCGTCAGAACTCCGGACCATCGGACGGGCAACCAAGAAGTCTTGGACATCCCACCCGGCTGAGTTTCGGGCTGATCCCGGAGGATCCTGCCTAGCTCGATTTTGATTTCAGCATCGCCGTTGTCAATGGCACCAGCATGATGCCGCGGGTTTCCAGCGTCTTGCACCAGGCTGCCAGCCGCTCGATCGAAATCGGCAGCGCCGAGGCGACGCCGACCGCAGTGCCGCGTTCGCGCGCTATGGTTTCGAGCTTCGACAGCGCGCGGTCGATCTCGATCGTGGTCGGGACAACGTCGATGGTGAGGTCGGCCTTGGCGAACGGCATCGCCTGGCCCGCCGCCAGCGAGCCTGCGACGCTCCGGGGCGCCGAGCCGTCGTCGAAATAGCCGAGCCCGCGCTTGGCTGCCTCCCGGACAATCGGCTGCATCGCGTTATCCGATACGACGAAGCGTGCACCCATGAAATTGGCGATGCCGGCATAGCCCTGAAAGCGGCTGAGATGCCAGTGCAGACGGTCGACGTTCTGATCGACGCCGAGCGTGGATAGCAGCGTCTGCGGCCCCGGATCGTTGTCGGGATAATCGAACGGCTCCATCGGAATCTGCAGCAGGACTTCGTGGCGCTGCGCCCGCGCCCGTTCGACGAGCCTTGAGGGATCGGCGCCATACGGCGTAAAGGCCAGCGTCACTGCCGCCGGCAGCTTCATGATGGCGTCCACCGTCTTGGCGGCGCCGACGCCAAGCCCGCCGACCACGACCGCCACCACCGGCATCTTGGCCGCCTTGGCGCGGTCGGCTTCGGCCGCATAGACCGTGAACGGTTTCAAACCGTCAGCCATGACCGGGATCATGCCGTAGCGGGATTTCTCCAGCAGGCGCTGGTCGATGCCGGCCATCGGCACCTGCGCCTGCTCGCCACCGTCCTTTGCTGCAAGCTCGCCGCCGATCACAAAGTCCTGCCGCTTGCCGCTGGAGCCATCGATGATGGTGACGGTCTGCTGCCCGCTGGCGTTTGCCTGCTGCTGTTGCTGCTGGGTGGTGGAGGGCCTGGACTGGGTGCCCGAAGAAGCCGGCTTGTCAGCCTCCGGACCCGGTTGCCGCAGCACGATCCTGGCCTTCGGCTCGCCGCCCAGGGGATCGTCGTTGAACAGGGCAAAGCCGACAAAGCCGACCAGGAACAGGCCGAGCAGCACGGCCAGCGCCTGCGTCGCCGTGAACGGCAGCCGAAGCCGCCGCGCCGGGCGCATAGCAGTTTCCTGTCCGAGCGGTGTGCTCAGATCATCGGCCGCTTCAGCCATGAATCTCCCCGAATCACCGCTGGCGAAGATAGCACGGCAAGGCAGAATCGCGGCGGTTCCACGGCACTGGTGGCGCCCCGCGACCTCCCTTGAAATGAAAGGGGCGGCCCGGAAGCCGCCCCTTTGCACATCCCAGATGGAAAGTGTCAGTTCGCCGCCTTGGTGGCGGGCTTGTCGTTGGTCGTTGGTCCCGTGGCGGTCGCCTTGATGCCATGCAGCAGGTCGGCCGCGGTCTTCAGCGCCTTGTCGTCCTTGGCGTCCGGCGGCACGTAGGATTGCGAGCCGGTCTTCTCGTCGCCGTCGTTGGTCTTCAGGTGGCCGCGCAGGGAGGCCTCGCCCTTGGTGTCGGTGCGCGCCTTCAACTCGTCGGGCACGTCCTGCAGCACCTCGATATCGGGCACGATGCCCTTGGCCTGGATGGACTTGCCCGACGGCGTGTAATAGCGCGCGGTGGTGAGCCGCAGCGCGCCGTTACCCGAACCGAGCGGGATGATGGTCTGCACCGAGCCCTTGCCGAACGAGCGCGTGCCGACCAGCGTCGCGCGCTTGTGGTCCTGCAGCGCGCCGGCGACGATTTCCGATGCCGAAGCCGAGCCGCCATTGATCAGCACGATCACCGGCTTGCCCTTGGTGAGGTCGCCGGCATGCGCGGCGCGGCGCTGCGTCTCTTCGGCGTTGCGGCCGCGGGTCGAGACAATCTCGCCGCGCTCGAGGAACGCGTCGGATACGGTCACGGCTTCCTCGAGCAATCCGCCCGGGTTGTTGCGCAGGTCGATGATGAAGCCCTTCAGCTTGTCGCTGCCGATCTGGTTGGAGAGATTGCTGATCTCGCGCTTCAGGCCTTCGGTGGTCTGCTCGTTGAAGGTGGTGATGCGGATATAGGCGATGTCGTCCTGTTCGACGCGGGCGCGCACCGAGCGGACGCGGATGTTGTCGCGAACGAGCGTGACCTCGATCGGATTGTCCTGGCCCTTGCGGATGATCTTGAGCCGGATCTTTGTGTTGACCGGACCACGCATCTTCTCGACGGCCTGGTTCAGGGTCAGGCCCTGCACCTGCTCGTCGTCGAGTTGGGTGATGATGTCGTTGGCCATGATACCGGCCTTGGACGCCGGCGTGTCGTCGATCGGCGACACCACCTTGATCAAGCCGTCTTCCATGGTGACTTCAATGCCGAGACCGCCAAACTCGCCGCGGGTCTGCACCTGCATATCTCGGAAGCTCTTGGCGTCCATGTAGCTGGAGTGCGGATCGAGGCCGGCCAGCATGCCTGATATCGCGGACTCAACCAGCTTGCTGTCGTCGGGCTTCTCGACATAGTCACTGCGCACGCGCTCGAACACGTCGCCGAACAGATTGAGCTGGCGGTAGGTGTCGGAGGTCGCGGCACGCGCGCTCGAACCCATCAGCACTGCGCGCGGCTGCGTGACCATCAGAGTGAGAGCGGCGCCGGTTGCGGCGCTGAGAAGAATTACAGAAGTCTTGCGCATCATCCGCGAACCTTTTCGCCTTCATTTGCGGCCCACCATGGGCCTGGATCGATTGGAGTGCCGTCCTTACGGAACTCTATATAGAGCACGGGTTGGCTCGCGTTAGTGGCGAGGATTGAAGCAACCTGGGAGGTTTTTCCCATGGTCGCGACCGGCTCCCCCGTAAGCACAAACTGGCCGATGTTTACCGAAATACGCTCCATCCCGGCGATCAGCACATGATACCCGCCCCCGGCATTCAGGATCAAGAGTTGACCATAGCTACGAAAGGGTCCGGCATACACAACCCAGCCATCGCACGGGGTTGTGACCTGTGCGGCGGGCCGCGTGGCCAAGGAAATGCCTTTATCTACGCCGCCCACGCCGTCCGAACCGCCGAAATCGCGGATCTTGGTGCCATTAACCGGGTAAGAGAACAGGCCCTTGGCGGACGCAAAGGCGATTGCCGGGCTCTGCCGGGAAGCGTCCTTGAATAGGGCCGGATTGGGCTTTCCGTTCACGAGCGCGGGAGTGCCCTGCATGGTCGCCGCGGCGGCCGCCTTGGCGGCTGTTTTCAGGTCCTGCTCCATTTTGGCGATCAGTCCCTGCAGGCTGTCCACCTGCTTCGACAGAGCCACGGCCCGGGCGCCCTCGGCCTCCATGTCCTTTTCAATGGCGGCCTGCTTGCGCTGACGTTCGTCGACCAGCGCGCTCAGGCGGATGTGGTCGTCCTTCAGCCGGTCGCGATCGAGTGCGAGCTTGTCGCGCTCGATCGCGATCTGCTTGCGCAGCGCGACCAGTTCACCGAGATCGATAGCCAGTCTTTCCGCGCGGCCGCGCAGCTCCGGGACCACGGCGCCGAGCAGCAGCGCGGTGCGCAGCGATTGCAGAGCGTCCTCGGGGCGCACCAGCAGGGCCGGCGGCGTGCGCCGTCCGGCGCGTTGCAGCGCAGCCAGCACCTCGACGATCTCGCTGCGGCGCGAATCCATGGAGGCGCGAGTTTGCGCCTCGCGGCCGTCGAGCGATCGCAGCCGCGCCTCGGCATCGCCCATGCTGGTTTCGATGGTACGCACCTGGGCGGCCGTATCGATCAGTTGCTGGTTGAGTTTGCTGCGGTCCTGCCCGATCGCGGCGATCTCGGCCTGCAGCTTCTGCCTGATTTCGGCGGCGCTCTTCTGCTCGATCCGCGCTGCTTCCAGCTCCTGCTCGCGCTGCTTGATGGCTTCAGCCGAGACCGGCGCGGGCGGCGCCGTCTGGGCGGCAGCGGGCAGGGCAAGGCCGGTGGAAAGCAGGGCAAGCGAGAGCGTGACGGCGACGGACGGTCGACCGCATTCGCCGATAGCCGCGATGAAATGTCTGTCCCGCGCTGGGTGCATCGTTTCCGTTTCGCGCGTCATGCGCGGTGATAGGGGTGGCCGGCCAGAATCGTCGCGGCCCGATAAATCTGTTCCAGGAGCAACACACGCACAATCTGGTGCGGCCAGGTCGCAGCACCAAACGCAATCACGAGGCGAGCCTTGCCCCTCAATTCCGGCGAAAGTCCGTCCGCCCCGCCGATTACGAAAATTATGTCTTTCGCGGCATCGCGGAAGCGGCCGAGCTGGGCGGCAAAGGCGGTGCTGGCGAAGCTCTTGCCGCGCTCGTCCAGCGCGATGAGCGCATATTTCTCCGGAAGATGCGCCGAGATCGCGGATGCCTCCTCGGACATCCGGGTCGCGGCATCGCGGGCGCGGCTTTCCGGAATTTCATGAATCTCGATGCCGCGGAAGCCGAGCTTGCGGCCGATGTCGTCGAAGCGCTCGCGATAGCGCTCGGCAAGCTCCCGTTCGGGACCCTGCTTCAGCCGGCCGACAGCGATGACGATGAGGCGCATGCGGATATTTTTCCTGCGCACCCGTTGGTGCGCAGCACAAAGGTACATGCGCTATCGCCGATTCGCATCGGCTCGCGGGCTAACTGATCGCCTTCGCCGTCGCCGGATTCTGCGTCCACAACCGCTCGAGGTTGTAGAACTCGCGAACCTCCGGCCTGAATACGTGAACGATCACGTCGCCGGAATCGATCAGCACCCAGTCGCAGTTGGGCATGCCCTCGACATGGATGTTGTTGATTCCGGTTTCCTTCAGGGCCTTCGTGACATTTTCCGCGATCGCGCCGACGTGCCGGTTGGCCCGGCCCGAGGTGATGACCATGTAATCGGAATATGCGGATTTGCCGCGAAGGTCGATGGTGACCGTTTCTTCCGCCTTCATATCGTCGAGGCGGGAGAGGATCATATTCAGCGTCTTGTCGGCGTCGCTTTGCGCCTTCAAGGCCGCAGCTCGGGTCGATGTTTTACGCGACTTCGGTAAAACCGACTTGGACAATACAGGTGTGGCCAGGGACCATTCCTTTCACTGTATCGCGAGACCGAATCCTTCAGCCCCGCCAATCATACTACGCATGTGGGGTTAATGGTTTCAATATTCCAGTAACCATCACACGACACCACGGGTGTTGCTTATTTATCTGCCAGATCCTTTATCCGCCACGTCCCGTCCGGGTTCCTCAGTCCGGTCGAGGAAATATTGAGTTTCATGCCTGTGAGGAAAACCCAGGCGGGCGGGCGCTGTTCGGGCAGGCTCGCCGCCTGGTTCTCGGGCAAACGGTAGCGCGCCATGGCCTGTGCCGCAGGAGCGGCGAGAGCGCGAAAACTTTGTGGCGGGCGGTCGATCACGGCAAGGGGCACCTCGGCTGCAATACGCCGCCAGTCCTTCCAGCGATGGAACTGCGCCAGATTGTCCGCGCCCATGATCCATACGAAGCGCACGCCGGAGACGCGGCGGCGCAAATGCGTGATCGTGTCCACAGTGTAGCGCGTTCCAATGACAGCTTCGAGACAGCTGACATCGATGCGCGGGTCCTCCGCCATATCCCTTGCCGCTTGCGCGCGCTCGGCCAGCGTGCGCAGGGAGTGGTGATCCTTCAGCGGATTGCCGGGGCTGAGCAGCCACCACACGCGATCGAGTTTCAGGCGCTTGATCGCGAACAGGCTGATGGCGCGATGCGCCGCATGCGGCGGATTGAAGGAGCCGCCGAGCAGGCCGACGCGCATGCCGTTTGTATGGAGCGGTATCGCGGAGACGGCGGAAGCGACGGCAATCGGCTTCAACGGGATTTCCCCGGAAAGAGGATCACGGCCGCGTCTGTCCGGTGCCGTGCACGCGATACTTGAAGCTGGTCAGTTGCTCGGCGCCGACCGGCCCGCGGGCGTGGAACTTGCCGGTGGCGATGCCGATCTCGGCGCCGAAACCGAACTCGCCCCCGTCGGCGAACTGTGTCGAAGCATTATGCAGCACGATCGCCGAGTCGACCTCGTTGAGGAATTTCTGCGCGGCAGCCGCATCGTCCGCCACGATCGCATCGGTATGGCGGGAGCCGTGATTGTGGATGTGCGCAATCGCCTCGTTCACGCCATCGACCACGCGTGTGGCGATGATGGCATCGAGATATTCAGTGTCCCAGTCCTCGTCGGAGGCCGGCTTGACCCGCGCATCGATCTTTTGAACCGTCGCGTCACCGCGCACCTCGCAACCGGCATCGAGCAGCATGCTCACCAGCGGCTTCAGATTGGCGGCGGCCGCCGCTCGATCGACCAGCAGGGTCTCGGCCGCTCCGCAGACGCCGGTGCGCCGCATCTTGGCGTTCAGCACGATGGACTTGGCCATGTCGGGATCGGCCGACTTGTCGATATAGACGTGATTGACGCCCTCCAGATGCGCGAAGACGGGCACGCGCGCTTCCGCTTCGACGCGGGCAACGAGGCTTTTTCCTCCGCGCGGCACGATGACGTCGATGCCGCCGTTCATGCCTGACAGCATCAGGCCCACGGCGGCGCGGTCGCGCGTCGGCACCAGCGTGATCGCAGCTTCCGGCAGTCCCGCTTCGCGCAGGCCCTGCACCAGGCATTCATGGACGGCGCGGCAGGAGCGGAAACTGTCGGAGCCGCCGCGCAGAATGACGGCGTTGCCTGACTTGAGGCAGAGCACGCCGGCATCGGCCGCGACGTTGGGGCGGCTTTCGAAGATCACGCCAATGACCCCGAGCGGCACGCGCACGCGCTCGATCGTCATTCCGTTCGGCCGTTGCCAGCTTTCGGTGACGGCGCCGACCGGATCGGGAATGCCGCGCACGATCGCAACGCCATCGGCCATCGCATCGATGCGTCCTTGAGTCAGCATCAGCCGGTCGAGGAAAGCCGAGGTCGCTCCGCCGGCCTTTACCTCCGCCACGTCCTCGGCATTGGCCGCGAGGATCTTCGCCGCACTGGCGCGGATCGCCCGCTCAATGGCTTCGAGGGCCCGGTTCTTCTGCTCCGGCGGCGCCAGCGCCAGCACCCGCGCAGCGGCGCTGGCGGCCTTGACCAGTTCGGTCATGAGAGCGGGCAGGTCGGCGGTGCCGTCGATGGCTTTCAGGGCAGTGGTCATGGTGGTCTTCGTAGGGTTTGGCCTTCAATTAAGGCCTTCTCCTAGCACGGAAATCGCCGTCTTGCGAGGTGCGGAACCGGCATGGCCGCCGGGTGGCAGGGAGGGATTTTGCCGGGTTGGCCAATGGCTTACTTGGTCGGGACCGTCCCGGGTGGCCCCACCACCAGATCATCGCGATGGATCATTTCCGACCGGCCGCTGATGCCGAGGATGTCGGCTGCTTCCCGCGACGAGCGGCCCTTGATCTTGTCGGCGTCCTCGGCATCGTAGGCGATGAGGCCGCGGCCGATCTCGTGGGTATCCGGGCCGCGCACGATCACGGCATCGCCTCGGGCGAACGCACCGTCGACCCGGATCACGCCGGCCGGCAGCAGGCTTTTGCCGGCGCGCAGCGCGGCCACAGCGCCGGCATCGATGGTGAGCGTGCCCCTCGGCTCCAGGGAGCCCGCGATCCAGCGCTTGCGCGCGGTGACGGGGTTCGCGGGCGTCAGGAACCAGGTGCAGCGGCCGCCGTCGGCAATCGCCTGCAAGGGATGCTCGATCTTGCCATTGGCGATCAGCATATGCGTACCTGATGTGGTGGCAATCTTTGCCGCTTCGATCTTGGTGTACATACCGCCGCGCGACAGTTCGGATTCGGCCGCGCCGGCCATCGCCTCGATCTCCGAGGTGACGGATTCCACGATCGGAATCAGCCTGGCGTTGGGATTGGCGTTCGGCGGAGCATCGTAGAGGCCGTCGATGTCGGAGAGCAGGATCAACAGGTCCGCGCTCGTCATGGTGGCGACGCGCGCGGCGAGCCGGTCGTTGTCTCCATAGCGGATTTCGTTGGTCGCCACCGTGTCGTTCTCGTTGATCACGGGCACCGCGCGCCATTCCAATAGCTTGGCGATGGTCGAACGCGCATTGAGATAGCGCCGGCGTTCTTCCGTGTCCTGCAGCGTGACCAGGATCTGGCCGGCGCCGATGCCGTGGTCTCCCAGCACTTCGGACCAGATACGCGCCAGCGCGATCTGGCCGACGGCAGCCGCGCCCTGGCTTTCCTCCAGCTTGAGCGGGCCGCGCGGCAGCTTCAGGCGGCTGCGCCCCAGCGCGATCGAACCGGAGGACACCACCAGCACATCGCGGCCTTCGCCATGGAGCTTCGCGATGTCGGCCGCAAGCGCCTTCAGCCACGACGCGCGCACTTCGCCCTTGGCGGAATCGATCAGCAGCGACGATCCGACCTTGACGACGATGCGACGGAAATTCTTCAGCGCGGGGCCTTTCATGGCGACCTTTTGCAGCAGGAGGCCCGCCCGCGCAAGCGGACTTGGCCCGCCGCGCG